>JAFSWW010000117.1 GCA_017444345.1 Synergistaceae bacterium
GAAATATATTGTGTTCCGCGATCAGAATGAAATAATACTCTTTCAGGATGTCCACGTAAATTCATGCTTTAAGCAGAGTATCATATACTAATTTTGTATTTTGCCTTGAATTCACATTCTACACAATTACTTTTCGCGAGAATAAATCAATAACTACCAAATTCCTTTTACAGTACGAATATATGTAATATCGCTAATCCATGCTAAATTTGGAGTCTTAGGCTTAAATTGACGGTTAAGAACATTACTTCCAGAATTTCTATTATTTTTTCTGTAACTGCATAAAGAAGTCTTTTTAGTAGACATTTCAGGCAGTACACTCTTCCCACACTGATGTTTACACCATATTCGACCTCAAGACACTTTTTTATTTTCTTTACTCAAAGACGTTTATCAGAAGCGGTATACAAGGCAAGTATTTTAGTTATTAATTTTATCTTCATACCGGAGTTTATAAACAGCGTCTAAACATTGCTTGAGTGTGGTGTGAATATTTTTTTAATATTATATTCTCTTCCTTAAGTGCAGCGTTACGTTTTTGAAGTTCTCTTATTTGTTTAGCATTAATAATTGTATCATCGTCAAGTTTAACTTCTTTCTAAATTTCTATTTTACTGTACACTTTAGTTGTATAACACCAAATACGAATATTCTAGAAAGCGCATTGTTAGAAGCATGCGAACATTTTAATTCTGATTTTGGCAGTTAGCTTTCATACTGCGAAGCTTTTTATTAGATTACTTTGTTTGGCTTGATAGGCGGTCTCAGTAATATTGAGTCCGTTTTCTTATTCTAGTCCGTCAAGATAATCTGTCCGCCATTGCATTAACTTTATTCGCTCGGTCATGTATTCTGTGTGATTGTATGCGCCCCGCACTGAATTATTCTCAACGTGTGCCAGCTGTCATTCGATTACATCGCGATTGATTCCGTGTTCGTTTGCTATTGTTGAAAACATTGCTCGGAAGCCGTGAAGGGTTATTTACTCGTTCGTGTAGCCTATAGTCCTTAGTGAGACTCTGACTCCGTTTTCTGACATGCAGTGTAGATTATCTCTAGGCGACGGGAGTATCCAGCGGCTTTTACCGGTGATCGGGCGCAATTCATTTAAAATTGTTTTCACTTGTAAAGATAACAGGACAATGTGGCGACGCTTCATCTTCATTTTTTCTGGCGGAATATACCACGTGTCTTCGGAATTTCTGACCATTCAGCTCTACGAATTTCACCGGGACGAGCTGCCGTATACACAGAAAATAACATTGCACAACTCATGACCGTGTAAGGATATGCTTTTATTGCTCTCATCAAAATTGCGATTTCTGCCGGATTCGTTATTGTTGCATAGCGGTTTTAATGCTCCGAGAAGTGCTGAAGTAGGATCGGAATCTATACAACCTGCGGCTATTGCAAAGCGGAGCTTGGACTGTTTTGCGTGAGGGGCTTTCTCCTTTTGACCTAGCATGCTGAATCTCATCACGTTTCATGCGAGCTTCTTTTAATGAAATATGCGGATAAGTGCCAAGTGATAATTGATGTTCTTTCTTGTTTTCACAATATCTAAGAATCCAGTATTTACCCCCTGAAGGATCGATACGTAAATACAAGCCTCGTTCATCGCGAATCATATAACTTTTTTCGCGAGGTTTTGCTCTCTTGACCGAAGATTCGTTAACTATAATTACAACTCCTTTCATTCTCAACCGCATAAAAATTAAACGTAAAAATTTCTTTCTACAGTTCTTTATAGGGTAATATTTAAGTTTTAATAAATTTTATTTAGTTTGCTTAGATAATAATAACAGAAAAAGATAGATTTTAGGAGGCTTTATAATTTACATAGATTTTGTTTAGCAACTCAAAAATGGAGATAAGGGGACTCGAACCCCTGACCTCTTGAATGCCATTCAAGCGCTCTCCCAACTGAGCTATATCCCCGATTAAATTTATACAACGTTTGCAATTATATGCGAAAATATTATAATCTGTCAAGCAAAAAAATTTTCCGGTCGAATCTTTTTAACTCAACTCAACCGGAATTAACTAGCAAATTTATTACTTCACGTTTATAGCTCTATATTTCTTGTTAATTAATTTTGTTCAGGAGCTTTTTTTCTGCCCCGTCCCCTTCTTGTTTGCTGCGGCATTCTTAAATCATAATCTTCAGCAATAGAAGCACTCCAGTCCGGTGCAATACTCATACTGCGCCTATTACAAGACATCGCTCGGCTTACAGATTCAAATACTTTTCCCGTTCCCTGACTATCTGCAATATAATCTACTGCCATGTCCCGCGAAATTCCTAAATCCTGAGCTGCTGTTATTGCGTCAATATTTGCCCCGATAAATAGGAACTCCCAGCCGTATTTATTTTTTTCGTGCTCAATCATGCGCTTTATTTGCCGGCCGGTAAATCTTCTGCTGGCGTTCTCGTATCCGTCAGTTATTATCACAAAATTTGTGTATTCGGGTATTTCTTCCGGCTTTGAGTGCTTATAAATTCTTGAAATATGATTTATTGCGCCCCCTATTGCGTCAAGAAGTGCCGTGCTGCCACGCGTAAAATATTCGTCTTCGGTCATTTTTTGAATATCAGATATTTTGACTCTGTCATGTAATACTTCTTGTACATTATCAAATAAAATCGTTGATACAATAGCCTCGCCGGGTTCCTGTTTCTGCTTCTCGATTAATGAATTAAAGCCGCCTATTGTGTCGCCTTCAAGTCCTGACATTGAGCCGCTCCTATCAAGTATAAATACCATCTCGGTGATATTATTCTTGAATTTCTCGACCGGTTTATTGTCTTTATCAGCACCATTCAGGGCAGACCAAAAATTTTCGTTCTCGTCAAGCATAAACGAGTCAAGTGCAGGCATTACAAGTTTCTCAAGTTCTTCGGAATTCCCCCACATTCCTTGAGCTATTGAGGCCGCCATACATGCTACTGTGTCAGAGTCGCCCCCGATTGATACTGCATTGCGTATAGTGTCCTCGAATGAATCTGACTCAAGAAATGCAATTATCGATTCAGATACTGAGCCTTGACAAGTCTCGTCAAATTCATAATCCGGCCTGATTTCGTCAAGAGTGCGATTTAAATTATAATTATATTTTATTCTAATATAAGATTCTATTTCAGCTTTACTCTTGCCAGTTCGTGCTAAGAAAATTGCGGCTGCTATTGCTTGAGCTCCCTTTATGCCTTCAGGGTGATTGTGAGTAACTTCAGCGCTTAATTTTGCGAATCTCTCGACCGTGTCCAAATCGTCAAAGTACCATGCAACAGGAGACACTCTCATTGCCGAGCCGTTGCCGTAGCTCTTATATGGATCTCTGGAGCCGGATCTCAGCCATTTTTTGAATCTTGAGCCGTAACCTGCACCGGGGTAAATTCTGCCAAATTCGTGCATTGTGTCAATTAATACTTCTTTAAATTCTGACTCGTCTATTTCGCTGCCCTTCTTAAATTGCGTTAATGCATTAGCTACGGCCATTGTCATTACAGAATCATCCGTAAAAGTTGACTCCGGAGTCATTAACTCAAAATTTTTCGTCTTCACGTTATTGAATTCGTAAGCACTGCCTATAATGTCGCCTATAATTGCGCCTAATAACATTAGACTTTCATCTCCCATAAAATATAAAATAGTGTATAATTAGTTCAGGTTAAAATTTTAGGAATTTAGTACGTACTATTTTCTTTATTTGCTTCTTTGTTGCAACGAGAATATTTTATCATGTTTGGATTACTTAAGCTACACGTCTAAATCAATTTCAGCACATTCAATTATTAACAGTTAAGCAAGCATACTCTTGACAAATTTTTCAAACATAAATACAGCAAAAAAAATTTTGTAACTCTTGACATTACATAAATATAATTCTAAAATTTTCCACGTTGCAATTGTAACGAATTTAATTACAAGATTTATAGACAAGGGGAGAAATTCATAAATGAAAATCGCGGTAGTAGCTGCAAACGGTAAAGCAGGCCGCTTAATAGTTGAAGAGGCTGTAAAACGCGGTCTCGATGTAACTGCAATAGTTAGAGGCGAAAACAAGACAAAGGCACCTCATTCAATCAAGAGAGATATTCTTGACATTAAAGCTGAAGACTTGGAAAATTTTGACGTTGTTATTGACGCGTTCGGAACTTTTGAGCCTGATACTTTACACCTTCACAGCGAGACTTTAAAAATTTTGTGCGACGCTTTAAGCAATACTCAAACCCGTTTATTAGTCGTTGGAGGCGCGGGGAGTCTCTATCTCGATAAAAATCACACGCAGCAATTATATAAGACTCCTGATTTTCCGGAAGATTATAGGCCGCTCGCAGCTGCACAAGCTAAGGAACTTGACGAACTCAGAAAGCGCAATGACGTTAAATGGACATTCGTGAGTCCCGCCGCAGATTTCCAGCCCGACGCACCTAAAACAGGAAAATATATTCTCGCAGGTGAAGAATTTACGGTAAATTCAAAGGGTGAAAGCGTCATCAGTTATGCAGATTACGCCGCCGCAATGATTGACGAGGCAACAAAGGGAGATCACATTCAGCAAAGAATTTCGCTTTTAAAGGAGTAATTATCATGAAAAAATTTTTAGCAATTTCACTCGCATTAGTGTTAATGGCATCGGCTGCTTTAGGGGCTGTAAGTGTAGGAAATATGAACGTTTACAATTTTGATAATATCAAGCTCCACTCTTACGCGACGGGCGACAACATGAACGATTATTGTTATATTGTCGAGACTCCGGATGGACTCGTATTAATTGAGTCGACTGCTTATAAAGAAAACGTGCAGGCAATGGCTGATTATATTAAATCTCTCAATAAAAATTTAGTCGCTGCTCTGTTCGCATATCACCCTAACGGCTATAAATCTTATGGAGATGTGAAAATTTACGCGACTCAGAATGCATTAAAGAGCTGGCAGGAGGGCGGAAGTGTCAGCAATTTAACAAAGAGTTTTATTCAGGCAAGCGGCGAAAAAGTTGCTGATGATTTGCCGGATAAAGCAGAAATTATAGAAGAGGGACAAATTTTAAAGCTCGCAGGAATTGATTTCAAGATTTTGCATGAGTCAGACGGCGAGGGCTACGGAGTCGAAATTCCAGCGATTAATGCAGTTTACCGCCATATGATGGGATCAAAGACTCATAATATTTTGCCCGCAATTCCCTATATAGAAGCCGAAATTAAAGAGTTAAAAGAGTATCAAGGCAAAAATTACGCACTAATTCTCACGAGTCATCACGCTCCTGAAGGCAAAAACGCAGTCAGTGAAAAAATTGCTTATCTTGAAAAAGTTTTAGAACTCGCTAAAACCTGCAAAACACGTGAAGAATTTATCTCAAGCGTAAAAGCTGCTTTTCCTGACTATGACGGCGAGGCTTATTTACAAATGAGCGCGGGTGCTTTATTCAGCAAGTAAACTAGTTTATAATTTGTGCATCGGTCAATTAAGGCCGGTGCTATTTTTTTATCGGGGGCGGTTGAGATTCAAATTTCCAGCAGATTCACTATAGCAATACACATTTTGACGTGCATAGACTATTTTAGCGGACAATTTGCAATTACTAGTGATTTTCTCGCGTCAAGTATTCAGGTTAACCCAGTCATAATAAGAAGGCTTCTATTACAATTAAAAGCAGCGGGCATGATTAATATTAAACGCGGAAAAACAGGCATGAATTTAGCAAAATCTCTTGGAGAAATTACTCTCTATGATATTTACAAGGCTGTTGACTGCGTGGAAGGCGATTTATTCCACTTTCACGAGAACCCGAATCCTAAATGTCCAGTCGGTAAAAATATTCACTTTGCATTAGACGATTCTTTACATGAAATTCAATTTGCAATGGAGGAAAAATTACGCTCGTTCACTGTTAGAGATATTGCAAAGAAAATAAAATAAATCCCCTCACACAATCAAGCGCGAGGGGCAATTTTTTATCACTAAATCATTATTAAATCATGAAAGCACGCTTAAATCTCCGGTCTCCCTGAATAATTTATTGCACTTCACGAGAATTGCGAGTCTGTTCGCCCTGATTTTCTCGTCCTTGTCCATGACCATAACTTTTTCAAAGAAAGCAGCTACAACCGGCGATAACTCTGCTAATAATTGAGTCAATGATTCCCAGTCATATGAATCAAGCGCGTTTTTCACACTCGGCTCAAGTCTCATTACTTCCCTGTATAAATCCTGCTCTTCTCTAACTGTCATTAATGACTCGTCAGGGCTTGAGTCAGTCATGTCGGGCGCGTTTTTCTGCAAAATATTCTTGACTCTTACTGCTGAACTTACTAACTCGGTGAACCACTCATTTGATTTTACGCCGTTAAGAGTCTCGATTAGTCTTAAAGCCTGATAGGGAACTTCACCGGCTACAGAGAGTCCCAGTGTAACAAGTGCATAATCAAAGCCGCGTTCTCTTAATTGAACGTGTAATCTTTGCTGCATGAACTCTAAAATTTTCGCGCATGTCTCTTCATTAACGCCGTTAATCTTGCATGATTCTTTTACTGCGTCGGACATGTTGAAATTATATTTTCCTGCGAATAAGATTTCATTTATGCACCTTGCAGCGCGTCTTAAAGCATATGGATCTTGTGATCCGGTCGGTTCGAGTCCCACTTTATGGCAGGCCGTAATAATATGAACTCTTTCAGCGAGTCCGAGTACTGCTCCTACACTGTCAGTCGGAGTCTTATCCGCGGCTGTCTGCGGTAAATACTGCTCGTGAATTGCTAGGGCGACTCGCGGATCTTCACCGCTTGATTTCGCATATTCTCGTCCCATAATGCCTTGTAATTCCGGGAATTCGAATACCATGCTAGTAACTAAATCAGCTTTTGATAAATACGCAGCCCGGTCAACAAGTGAGGCTATATCCTTCATATTATATTTATCGCAGAACCAGAGAGCTAATTTTCTTGTTAGCATGACTTTATCGTAAACGCTGCCGAGTTTTTCCTGATAGGTTACACTTTTCAATCTCTCAACATATGACGCCAGCGGGATATTTCTATCTTCGTCCCAGAAAAATGCTGCGTCTTCGAGTCTTGCGCGTAAAACTCTCTCATTACCTTCACGAATTACGCCAATATCAGGCACATGATTATTGCTTACTCCGACAAAATAATTTGCGAGCTTACCGTTTTTATCTTTATTGCGGACTGCTAAATATTTCTGATTCTTCTTCATTGAAGTAGTCAATACTTCTTCGGGAATCTCAAGATAACGCTTATCAAATGAGCCAGTGAAGGGGACGGGGAATTCAACAAGATATAAATTTTCCTGTAAAATATTTGCGTCCATCTCGACTTCTAAATTTCCGTCAAAATCCTTCTGTAAATTTGCGATTGCGCTCTTCATTTTCTGTAGGCGTTTTTCCTGATCAAGAATCACGCTGTTATCATAAAGCAAATCCATAAATTCAGCCGCGTTATTTACTGTTACAGCTTTCTTGCCCATGAATCTATGCCCGCTTGTAATCCGGCCTGATATGACATTGCCATATTTGAACGGTATAATTTTTTCGTCAGCAAGCGCAACTATCCACCGAATCGGCCTCGCAAATCTCACGCCCGAATTATCCCAGTACATACTTTTAGGGAATGTGAGTCCGGAAATAAGCGACACAAAAATATCCGGCAATACATCAAGAGTGCTGCGGGTCTCCTGTCTGACTTCAGCAGCAATATATTTAACGCCGTTTACTTCCATTTCGCGCAGGTCATTAACGTCAACACCGCGATTTTTTGCGAAACCTATAGCGGCTCGGGTGGGTTCTCCGTTCTGGTCATAGGCTGCTGTCAGAGGCGGGCCTTTCAGCATTTCAACGAGTGCGCTTTGTATATCACTTACATTTGAGAGCATTAATACAAGCCTTCTCGGAGTCGCATATGTCTTAACGTCTTTAAATTCTATACGGTTTGAGGTAAAAGATTCTTCTGCTTTTGTCTTGAGTGATTCTAAAGCGTCGGGAATAAATCTCGATGGTATTTCTTCAGTGCCTATCTCTAGCAAAACATTTTTAATCGGCATATAAATATCTCTCCTTTATTGTTCGTCAAAAAATGTCCCTGTAGAATTCGTGAACTTGTCCATTAACGGGAAGCCCATTTCTTCACGCTGCTTTCTATAGGCCTCGGCACATCTACAGGCAAGGGCGCGGACTCTTGATATATAACTCGTTCGCTCTGTAACACTGATTGCGTTTCTTGCGTCAAGTAAATTAAACGTGTGAGAACTCTTTAACACGTAATCATAAGCAGGCAGCACAAAACCCTTATCAAGAATCCGGCCGGCCTCAGCTTCATACATATTAAATAACTGGAATAACATTTCAGTATCAGCTATCTCAAAATTATAGTGTGAGTGTTCAATTTCTCCCTGTAAATGAACGTCGCCGTAAGTTACATTATTGACCCAACTTAAATCATAAACGCTATTAACTTTCTGAACGTACATTGCGATTCGTTCGATTCCGTAAGTTAATTCTGCGGGAACTGATTCCATATCTAGGCCGCCTAACTGCTGAAAATATGTAAATTGCGTGATTTCCATTCCGTCAAGCCAGACTTCCCAGCCGAGTCCCCATGCTCCTGTTGATGGGTTCTCCCAGTCGTCTTCTACGAATCTTATATCATGTTCGGACGGGTCAATGCCTAGTGATGCAAGACTCTCTATATATAATTCCTGAATATTTGCGGGCGCGGGCTTGATTATTACTTGATATTGATAATAATGCTGTAATCGATTCGGATTTTTGCCGTATCTGCCATCTGATGGTCTTCTTGAAGGCTCGACATAAGCAACCCGCCACGGTTCAGGGCCTAATACTCTTAATGCTGTAGCTGGATTCATTGTGCCTGCTCCTACCTCGATATCATAAGGCTGTTGTACAACACAATCATGACGACTCCAAAAATTTTCAAGCCTAAAATATATCTCTTGGAAATTCATTTATTGCACTCCTTTATTATTTTTTCCGCGATGCTAACTGTGGATTTGCTGCCAAATATGGAAGAGGATTCACGGGTTTATCATTAATTCTGACTTCAAAATGTAAATGTTCAGTTGAAGCTCTGCCCGTTCGTCCTACATGGGCTATGACTTGGCCGACTGTTATGCGCTGGCCGGGTCTGACTGATACTGTATTGCAATGAGCGTAAAGAGTTTTGACTCCTCCGCCGTGATCCATCAAAACAAAATTTCCGTAACCTCGAAATCCCGGTGTTGAATTATTGCCGGTTTTAGCGACGACTCCGGAATTTGCGGCACGTATAGGCGTATTCAAAGGCATGGGAATATCGACTCCCGCGTGAAGTCTTCTGCCTCTTGGTCCGAATCCTGAAGTAACTTTACCGTCAACCGGCCATAACATTTTCCCGTTGAGTCTCGGCAAATTTCGCACGTAATTATCATTAGGTCTTCTCGGTGGCGTGTAAAAATATGGCTGTAAATAGTCCGGAATTGTCCCGAAAGTGTGATCTAAATCTGCGAGTTTAGGGCGTTTAGGTGCTGCTTCAGGAGGGAGTCTAACTGCTTCGACTTTATCGCCGGAAATTACTAATCTCATCGGGCCTGTTACAGGATTCCCATTCGGTGAAAGTATTATAATCGGATCCATTAAGCCCGGTATCTTGTCGGGATCTTCTGATTTTTTCTGAGCATCGGCTAAAATTTTATCAGGGGGCGTGCTGCTCTTGTTATTATTATTTGCCGGCATTGCTGGGACTCGTTTAATTTCAGGTATAACCGGCGCGGGTTTAGGGTCGGGCTTCTTTGCTACTGGTAACGAGGCGGAATAATTGAGTCGTCCCTTGTTTTGCCATATTGCGAGTAAATCAGCGTGATTCTTTGGCAAATAAATAACTGTACTCGGCTTTATGTCGCCTGAACTCGTAGAATTTGCCCAGAAAATATCTTCTATAGTGAAATTATGCATTACACAATAATGATTTAATTGCTCTAACCCTTTTGAAATATCTTCGTCAAATGTAATAGATTCCCATTTTGCTGCATATCCTGCTGTCGTTATTATTAGCAAGCTCGAAAAAATTAAAATTGTTTTATGTAATAATTTCATGTTTAATCACTCTCCGTAAAATATGCTTTATATAATATTTGCTTATTATAACGTGTAAAGCCTTAAGAAATACAAAAAATTTTTATTCACGCGCAAAAAAAATCAGGACTCGCAAGCGCAAATCCTGATAATTATTATAATCTCGTATAAATATTATTGAGCCTGATCTAACTTTACAGCTATAACCGGTTTATAAGTGATTCCGGCCTCAAACCATGCTGATACAATTACGCAAAAATCTTCAGGGACGTTAAAAATTTCTTGGCCGTCTTGATTAAAGAATATTGCGGTGTTGTCGTCTTCAGAGTCAGAAATTTGACCGTCCGGGAATGAATGCCAAATTAATTTTGCGTTTTCGGGCACTGACTTATCAAGCGATATAGTGAATTCATAAATGCCGCTCTCGTCAACTTTTACATCAGGCAATATAGCAGCAATCATGAAATCATCATTAGAGACAAGGGACAAAGCCGCCGAGTCAAGAGTTAAATTATTGCTGCTCTCTTGTTGAGTCGACTCGTTTTGTGATTCTATCTCGTTTTCTGATTGATTCGGTGATTCTTGTGATTCTGATTCTGATTCAGATTCAGAGTCCGCAAAATCTTTATTACTTGCTGAGTCTGCATTATTAATCACAAGAGTAAATTTCTTACTTTTCTTGCCGCCTTCATTCTGAACAGTAACAGTAAATTTAAATTTGCCGTTATCTGTAGGAGTTCCTGAAATATCGCCGGATTCATTAAGAGTCAAGCCGGGGGGAGTCTTCCCGCTCCATGACCATTTTAAAATCTCGCTGCCAGTTGCCTCAAGAAAGTCGTTATATGTTTCTCCTACTGTTCCCGCCTCAAGTGTCTTTGTTATGATTTTGGGCTTGACGGATTTAAATGTAAATTTCACAGCTTTTGTATAGCTCCCTGCCTGATTTTCCGCAGTTATTTCAGCTTTTCCGCTAAAATTGTGCTTGAGGGTTCCTGTAATTATTCCTGTGTCTGAGTCGATTTCTAGACCTTCAGGGAGTCCGGCGGCACTCCATGTAATAGGGGCATCTCCTGCTGATAGTTTCATTTCGCCTATAAATTCATTATTAATATATGCGGTCTTGAATGAACTAGTTTTAATTTTAGGCGCAACAGGATTTATTGTAATAGTGCAAGACTCCTCGATGTATAAAGATTCGTTTCCTGCTCTGACTGTAAAATTATAAGTTCCGCATTGAGTAGGTTTGCCTGAAATTTTGCCGGATTTAAGAGTCAAACCGGGTGGAAAATCTCCGCTTGAAATACTCCAATTTTTGAGCTTGGCACCTGTAACAGTGAAAGAGCCTTTATAACTTTTTCCACTTGTACCTATGGGCAGTGATTTCTTAGAGATACCGAATACAGCTAGAGAAATTTTCTTAGTTTCTGTTCCTGCTGGGTTAGTAATCTTGACAGTAAAATTAAATTTTCCTGCCGCTGTTGGAGTTCCCGTAATATTGCCCTGCTCATCAATTGAGAGTCCCTTTAGTGCTTCGGGGAGATTCTCAAGTGATATGCTTGTTATTGACGTGCCGGTAAAATCAATAGGAATACTACAATTTTTGTTTACAGGAGCAGCAGGGAGACTCTTTGTTTTGATTTTAGGCTTTGAAGGAAAATCAGAAATTGAAATTGTGAATGTCCTAGTGTCTTTGCCGCCTGTGTTGCTTGCTTCAAGAGTAAATGTAAAATCGCCTGTTTCTGTTGGAATACCTGAAATTATGCCGGTATCTTCATAAAGCATGAGTCCGTTGGGTAAATTGCCGCTTGTTTTCTCCCATGTAATGGGTTTTGTGCCTGCCGCTTCAAGACTTACAGAATAATTTACTTTCTTACTGCCTGCTTTGAGAATAGAATTTGTAGTAATTGCGGGCTTTTCACTCACAGTTATAGTGAATATTCTAGAGTCATCACCTGCTGAATTACTTGCTTTGACCGTAAAAGAAAATTTATCAGCTTTAGTGGGAGTGCCTGAAATTGTGCCGCTATTCGAGAGTGTGAGTCCATCCGGTAAATTGCCGCTTGTTTTCTCCCATGTAATAGGCTTAGTGCCTGAGGCTTCAAGAGTAACAGAATATTTTTCTCCTTTAGTGCCTGCTTTGAGTGTAGCACTTGTAGTAATTGCAGGCTTTTCACTCACTGTTATAGTGAATGTTCTAGTGTCATCACCTGCTGTATTGCTTGCCCTGACAGTAAAAGAGAAACTGCCGTTTTTCGTGGGAGTTCCTGAAATTGTGCCGCTATTTGAGAGTGTTAATCCGTTTGGTAAATCGCCGCCAGTTTTCTTCCATGTAATAGGCTTAGTGCCTGAGGCTTCAAGAGTAACAGAATATTTTTCTCCTTTAGTGCCTGCTTTGAGTGTAGCACTTGTAGTAATTGCAGGCTTTTCACTCACTGTTATAGAAAATGTTCTAGAGTCATCGCCTGCTGTATTACTTGCCTTAACAATAAAAGAGAAATTACCCGCTTTCGTAGGAGTGCCTGAAATTGTGCCGCTATTCGAGAGTGTGAGTCCGTCTGGTAAATTGCCGCCTGTTTTCTCCCATGTAATAGGTTTTGTGCCTGTAGCGTCAAGAGTTACAGAATAATTTTCACCTTTAATACCTGCTTTGAGAGTAGCACTTGTAGTAATTATAGGCTTTTCACTCACTGTTATAGAAAATGTTCTAGAGTCTTCACCTGCTGTATTGCTTGCCCTGACAGTAAAAGAGAAACTGCCGTTTTTCGTGGGAGTTCCTGAAATTGTGCCGCTATTTGAGAGTGTTAATCCGTTTGGTAAATCGCCGCTAGTTTTCTTCCATGTAATAGGCGTTGTTCCTGTTGCCTCAAGAGTTACAGAATAACTTTCTCCCTTAGCACCTGCTGGAAGAGTCTCTCCTGTTGTGATTGTTGGAGCTTCATTAACAGCAATTAAGAAATTTCTAGAGTCCTCTCCCTCCGTGTTGCTTGCTTTGACAGAAAATGAGAAATTGCCTGATTCTGTAGGAATACCTGAGATTATACCTGAACTTGACAGCGATAAACCCTTTGGCAAAGTGCCGCTTGTTTTCTCCCATGTAATAGGCGTTGTTCCTGACGCAGATAAAATTACAGCATAATTTTCATATTTACTTCCCGGTGTAAGTGTCTCGTTTGTCGTGATTGTCAGTGCTTTTTGCGATTCTTTTACTGTCAGAGTAAATTGCTTTTGATCATCTGTGTATCCATCAGCTGCATCGATGGAAAAAGTGTATGTCCCTGCTTGATCAGGAGTACCCTTCAGAATAATTGAAGTATAGTCATTGCTGTCTCTGCGGTAATCAAGCCACGACGGAACATTATAATAAGGAGTCAAGAAAAATAGCACAATGGGTATATTGGTTTTGACCGTTTCATTATATTCAACACCAACAATAGCGTCTTTAAGGTTTGTTGTTAATATTTCTAACCCCTTATCGGAATCGCTAATTGTGATTATAAAAATTTTAGAGTCCTCGCCAGCTGAGTTACTCGCCTTAACAGTAAATGAGAAAGTGCCTGAGTTTGTCGGAGTTCCTGAAATTTCGCCGGTATTTGCAAGGGTTAGGCCATCAGGTAAACTGCCGCCTGTTTTTGTCCATGTGGATTCTGTTCCTGACGATTTAAGAGTTACAGAATATTTCTTGCCTTTAATGCCATTTTTGAGATATGGTGCCGTTGTTATTGATGGCGTCTGAGTTACGTTTAATGTCAATTCTTTCTCATCAGAGCCCGCAATATTACTCGCCTTAACAGCAAATAGAAATTCGCCTGTCTGAGTTGGAGTTCCAGAAATTAACCCCGAATTATTAAGAGTTAACCCGCTCGGTAATTTTCCTTGAGTTATTTGGCATGAAGTAGGAGTACCGCCTGTTAATTCAATCTGTGCCGAATATTCTGCGCCGTAAACTGCATCAGGCAAGGATTCAGTTATTATTTCAGGTTTACCAGCCATTATGATATAAACAGTCATAGGCATATATCTGCCAACATCATAATTATATCGGATAGTAGTTGTACTCGAAGAAAATTTTATGATGCCTGTAGAACTGTCGTATTGCAATGACGCTCCTGTATCGTTGTCTATAACGTTTGATACTTTGCTAATTCTGTCCTGCAAATAGTCCTTAAGATTTATGTAATAGCCGTCGGAATCCTCATTAACTGTCAGACCTGTAACTTTTTGATTGCCGCAATCATAAATTCCATTATATGTATTGCTTAAATCTAAAGCCATTAATTGATTCCATGAGCAGTCACAAAGAGTAGATAAACGATTTTTCCCCACGTCTAGGGTTGTTAATTGATTATAGCTGCAATCAAGATAAGATAACTTCTCTATTGTTCCTAGATTTAGTAATGTCAATTGATTATCGTTGCAATAAAGCTCATATAAACGTATATTCTTGCTAACGTCTAAAGTTGTTAATTGATTTGCACCGCAATCTAGATGAATTAGAGCCGTATTCTTGCTAACGTCCAAAGTTGTTAAATTGTTACCGCCGCAATCAAGATAAGTCAGAGCTATATTCTTGCTAACGTCCAAAGTTATTAATTTGTTACTCCTGCAACTTAGATAACTCAGAACCGCAATCTTGCTAACATCCAAAGTTGTTAGTTTGTTATAGCCGCAATCTAGATAAATCAGAGCCGTATTCTTGCTAATATCTAAAGCCGTTAACTGGTTATATTTACAATCCAGAGAAGTTAGAGCCGTGAAGAATTCAATACCCTTCAGAGAGCCTATATTCATGCCTTTAGACGGTAAAATTTTGTTTTCCGTGTAGAGTTTCATTGAAGTAACATTATTAATTTCTTCGTAGCTTAATGCTCCGTTAGAGTCAATGTCAAAATTTGTTTTCACATAATCTTGGAAATTGAAATCAGGGAAATTTGTGTCATTGATAGCTATACCAACAGGTGCGGGCGGTGTCGGTTGTGATTTGCCATCAGGAATAGTAAAGGCCTTTATACAAACATTGTATCCAGAAGCTTCAACTGCATCGCGCCAAGTTGTTCCGTCTGAAGAATAATAAGACTCGTTCAAATTTGTAACCGCATTATATCTAGAAGAGTAGTTTTTCTCAATTGCAGTCCCTGTATCTGTCTTAACTACAACTGAGAAATAATGCCCCTTAGAAATTTTTATCGCATTCTGAGAAAAATCTTCCGTGTGATAACCTGAATATGAGTTATAGCCGTCTTTTTTGCTGGCGGTTAAGGTTCCGTTAATAGGGGAATCGGGTTGCTCAGTGCCGAGATCATACACGTAAATTTCGTAATTAGTATTGTTATCAATTGTGTAAAATCCTACATACTGCAAAATTTCATCTGATTCTGTCTTGAAGATATTTGCTGACCATTTCCCATTTGTAGAGCCTAAGTATCCCAGATCGTCATAACCGTAGTGCTTGAGTCCTTCAGGTGCGTCATCCAATATTAATAAAGTTGTGTCGACGATATACTGTTCATAGGACATCCAGAAATAGCCGTCATCGCCCCAGTCAGTTCCCCATGAATTACGAACGAGCCAAGCTCCGTCTTTCGTGGGTCTCATAGACACAGGGAAGTTCATGCGAGAAAAATTATCATCCCAGCCTACAATATTAACTGCGTGAGTGATATTAAACCAAGAATCGTTACCATTATAATAATAAACTTTAACGTATTTACCATCTACTAGATGAGTAGAGTAGTTATCATGATTATTACAATAAGAAATACCCAACGCACCTTGTTTAATAACGAGTTCCTTGACTACATTCATAATTTTGTCGCCGCTTAAATATCCAATGCTATATGTATCTTTAAGTCTAACTGGTAAAGTAGTATATTCTTCGGGTAATTTATCGGGAGCTGTATATGTATATTGTCTTGAGGGGTAAGGAAGTATATTTTCACGCACAAATCCCAGCCTTGAAGTTAATGCGATTACTTTATCAAAATTTCCGCCTTGATCTAAAATATCTTCATCCTCATAATTTAGACCGAAAGATTTACCCGGCCGCGTGTCTCCATAAACAAAATATGCAACAAACATTTCTGACAAGTCAAGAACGCTATCACTATAAAGAGTCTTATAAGTCGATTCCATTGAAGCGAGCGATGCGTGTGCCCAGCAAGTTCCCCATGGATTTTGATTTTTGACTGGAGTGAGTCTATTTTGCTCTCTCAGATCATAGTAATCCGGCACTGTGTTTAAAATAGAAATCTCACCGTCACGAGGTTTAGGGGGATTCTTCCATAAATGACTTCTATCAATGGGACTCGGTATTACTCCGCCTTTGAAAGAATCGGCTTCAGATTTTATTGAGACTTCTTTTTGCTGCTCAAGACTTTCGAGCCATTTTACATATTCAGGTGAAGGCGGAAGAATCACTATATCGTTATCACTTGCAAATGCTGAATATGGGCATAAAACGCGAAATAACAATAATGTAATTACTGCAAATTTCTTGAACTTCATAAATAATTCACTCCTTAGTATAAAGCATAAAATAAATAAATTCTTTATGACAACGAGCACAAATTTTTTAATGAATTCACTTAAGGAGGTTCTGACTCTAGGGAACTGCTCACGAAATTACGTATTTTACGGGGGGGGGGCATGAGTAATCACAAGCATTTACGCCTATAAAATATAATAATTTCATGATATGTTCTCTGCCTCCTTATTAAATAATTATCAAATTTTATTCCTGCTGTAAATTTGTAGTCTTTGTAGTGATAAGTCATTATAGCATATGAAATTTACGAGAAATCACGTTATATATACTTATTCAAGCAAGTTATAATCATGAATATTTTATTATGAGGGGAGAAATTTTCATGAAAGTTTTATTAATCAATGGCAGCCCTAACGAGAAAGGCTGTACTTTTACGGCATTAAGTGAAGTTGCTGACATTCTCAATCACGAGGGAATCGACACGGAATTTTTCCATATCGGCAAGAAAGCGATTCAGGGCTGTATAGGCTGCTTTAAGTGCGCTACTCTCGGACATTGTGTATTTAATGACAGCGTAAATGAATTAACAGCAAGGCTTGACGAGTTCGACGGCTTTGTTATAGGCTCACCTGTTTATTATGCCGGGCCGAATGGGAGTTTATGCGCTTTTCTTGACAGATTCTTTTTTTCAGGCGGGGACAAATTTTTCAATAAGCCCGGTGCTTGTGTAGTATCCTGTAGAAGAGGGGGAGCGTCGGCAGCTTTTGACAGGTTGAATAAATATTTTACGATTAAACTTATGCCGGTCGTCTCGTCTCAATACTGGAATCAAGTTCACGGAAATACTCCGGATGAAGTAAGACAGGATTTAGAAGGCTTGCAGACTATGCGGACACTTGGCCGGAATATGGCTTGGCTGTTGAAGTCAATCAAAGCAGGCAATAAAGAAGGCTTAAATATTCCTGAGCTTGAAGAGTGGCAAGGTACTAACTTTATAAGATAGAAAATTTTTTCCATGAAATACGGGGGAATATCTAGTAACAAGCATGATTAATATATTTATGATTTAGCAGCAAGTTCTAAAATTTTTATAATTAATTCGCTCGCTTTATTCATAACCTGAATCGAAATAAATTCAAATCTGCTGTGCCAGTTACAAGCCCCCGTAAAAATATTAGGTGTAAGAAGTCCCCGCCAAGTCAAAGCCGCTCCGTCAGTTCCGCCTCTCACTGGGACAATAACAGGCTTAATATTTAATTCTTTCATTGCTTGAATGGCTAAATTAACCGGCTGCATATTATCTTGTATTTTCTCGAACATGTTGTAATACTGATCTATTATATTAAGCTCAAATTTTGCCGAGATATATTTTCCTTGTAAGAAATCAACGCACTTAGCAATAAATTTTTTACGGGACTCAAATTTTTTCATGTCATGATCTCGAATAATAAAATTTAATTCTGCATATTCTGAACTTGCATTAAAGCTCATACAGTGATAAAAGCCTTCCCGGCCTTCTGTTGTTGCTGGAGTCTCGTTTGCTGGTAAAAGATTTAATAATTCATTTGCTAGAGTTATAGCACTGACCATTAAATTTTTTGCGCTGCCCGGGTGAACTGAACGGCCGTAAATTTTTATAGCGGCTTTTGCTGCGTTGAAATTTTCGTAATTAATCTCACCTAATTCCCCGCCGTCTACTGTATAAGCAAAATCCGCCCCGAATTCCTGAATATTTAAATTTTTAGCAAGTTCGCCTATTTCTTCGTCTGGAGTGAAAGCAATTTTTATGTCGCCGTGTTCAATTTCAGGATGTGAAATTAAGTAATCAAGCGCGCCCATTATTTCAGCGATTCCGGCCTTGTCGTCTGCTCCTAAAAGTGTAGTGCCGTCTGTAACTATTAAATCATGACTTATAAAATTTTTTAGCTCCGGAAAGTCTTCAGGGGATAAATTAACTTGCTGATTCAGTGCGATATTATTTCCGTCATAATTATTTATTATTCTTGCGTTGACATTTGCGCCAGTGATTTCTGTCGCTGTGTCCATATGAGAAATAAAGCCTATTGATGGAATTTCTTTATTAGAGTTAGATTTTAGAGTGCCAGTTACATAAGCATGTTCACTGATTGAAGCATTAATGCCGCGTTCCTGCAATTCCTGTAATAACTCACGAGCTAAGAGCCATTGTTTTTCTGTGCTGGGAATGACTCCGGCGTTTTCCTGCGATTGAGTGTCATATTTTATATATTTCAAAAAATGTTCTAGTGTCGTGAACAAGTTAAAAGCCTCCCCGAAAATTTTGCTTAAATAATTATATCAAGTTTTCAAGGAGGCCGGGCGAATTTATTTATTTGCTGACAAGAATAACAGGCGCATAAATTATATCTTTATTCAGCCACGCAGAGACAATAATTAATTTATTTTCCGGGACTGTAAAAATTTCTTGGCCTGACTCGTTATAGAATTCAGCGATCTCGTCATCTTCTGAAGGATTATTATTTTGCGGACATGCCAGCCAGAATAATTTTGCGTTAGTTTGTGCGTTCTCGTCTAGTTCGATTTCAAGTTCATAGAGACCGCTTTTATTAACGTGAATCTCAGGCAATACAGCAGCAATTATATAATCATCAGAAATATTTATATTGATAGAATTAATATCACGTTCAGAGCCTATAAATAAATTCTCGTTTGAGCTAATAACTTCCCCGGGCTCGTTAATAATTTCTGATTCAAGTTTTGAGCTTGAGTCCGAGTCTGACACGTCATTATTTGCAAGATTTGAATTTTGCGGAGTTATATATGCTTTTTTCGGGTCAGAGTTATTATTTATTATGAGCGTAAAATTTTGACTCGTCTCACGTCTTGAATATTCAGCGGGGATCTTGTCATTATAGGCAGTAATAATAATATTATATTCCCCCGGTGCAGCAGTCGGAGTCCCTGAAATTTTGCCCTTGCTAGAAAATTTTAGTCCTGAAGGTAGATTATCAGCGCGCCACTTTATAGTTTTGTCGCCGGTTGCTGTGATATTTGCGTTATATTTTGCCTTATAAGTCGCTTCAGGAAGTGAATCACTTGTAATTACAGGCGGATTATAGACTTGTAAAGAAAATTTTTTCTTTGCGATTTTGCCCGAACTGTTAGAGAGATTTATATTAATCTTGAATTTTCCTGATTTATTAATAATGCCTGAAAGAATACCCGTTTTTACATCATAGCTCATGCCTTCAGGAAATCCCGTAAAATCCCAGCTTAAAGGTGGAGTGCCTGTTCCTGCGCAGGAAATTATATAATTTTCGCCGATTATTGCAGATTTAAGTCCGTAATTATTTATTGAAGTTATTGCGGGTTTCTCTGCTGTTATCTTGAGAGTTAATTTATTAGCAGATTCTCCGGCGGCATTTGCAGCAATTATAGTAATTTTGCCGTTAAAACCTTGAGTCGGAGTCCCTGAAATTATGCCGGTGTTCACGTCAAAACTTAGTCCGGGGGGTAAAGACTCTTTTATGCTCCATGTGATAGGCTCTGACCCCTTAGAAATTTTTAACGGTGATGAGCGATATTCTTTATAGACATTGCCGGCTGGTAATTTTCCGGAGAATTTAGGCAAGACGGGATTTATTACAAGCGAGAAAGTTTTTTGTGTCAAATTACTCCCATTTGAAGCAGTGATTATCACGTTAAAATCGCCGTATTGTGTAGGATTTCCTGAAATTTTGCCGGTTGACTCGTTAATTGCCAGGCCGTCGGGAAGATTCGCAGCTTGCCATGTTAAAGATTTTGCGCCTTTTGCCTTGAGTGATACGCTATATTTTTTGCCGTCAGTGCCATTCTTGAGAGTTGTTGTAGTGATTTCTAGTGAAGATCCTGACGCACTCACAATCATAGTAAATTCTTTCGAGGCCAAGTCAGTCCCGTTTGATGCAGTAACAGTAAATTTATAAGTGCCTGATTTTGTAGGAGTGCCGCTTATAATGCCAGACTCGCTTAAATCAAATCCCGGGGGAAGTTCGCCCGTGTGAGACCATTTTATATTATTAGATTCTGAGGCTTTGAGAGTGAAATTATAAATCTTCCCTGTGAATGCCTTATCAAGAGACTCCGTTATAATTTGCAAATCTGAGTCGTTATCGTCATCATAAACAATAGCGGGGCCGACTGTAATATTTATTGACGCGGTGAAATTCTTAAATTTTGCTGTAAGTGTCGTGGAGCCTTCTTCAAGAGCCTGAACGCAGCCATTTTGATTTATACGTGCAATCGATTCATTTTCTGAAGTCCATTCAGTGCCGTTTAATGGCGATGATATATCGTAATAATTCCCGTTTTCGTCAATTGCGTAGAGTTCCGCGGGAGTCTCTGAATTCTTATTTGTGTAAAGTGTTGAGCCTGCGTTAAAGTCAAGTTTTACTATGTTTATATTGCTTAAATCATCGAGCAGGGCAGCATTTACTGTATTAGAGATTCTCACGCCTGACATATCAGCATCTTTTGATATAAATGATAAGCAGAAAATTTCTATTGTCCCCTTGTCAAAACTCTTGAAGAAATCTTTTGCGTTAAATTCTACTTTGAATTCTGTTCTATTGTCATTTAAAGCAGGGAACGTGAAAAATCTGTTCTCGTCATCATTGCCGAATATGCAGAATACATCATTTTTTACGGGGTTATCTGAATTTAGCGTTAAAGTTACAGTCTTTGAATTTATATCAGATTGAGAAAATACAGACGGCTCAACTTTCAAGCGCATTGACTCTATAAATTTAAAGTCGATATCAATATTTTTATTTACATTTAAAGCTGATACAGATAACGAGGGCGAATTATTTACAGATTTAAAACTTGTATTAACAGTATTCGAGTCAAAAATTTTAAATTTTGATGATGATCCTTTCAGCAACAAAGCTATTTCGCGCCCGACATCGTTTTGACGGCATATATTCCAATGTGCGTATCTGTCTGCAAAATCAGGGTGTAAAGCCTCAATACCGTTCCAATAAAGGCTGCTGTGTCCTGTAAAATCACCTGCTGCACTGCTTGCTGATACAATTAAATCATTTGCTTCTGTACCAAATAATAAAGTGGCATATATATTTGTGAGATCTCTAAACCATGTAGGCAGCTGCAATATATATCCCAGTACACTTAAAACTTTCCCCCCGACATTTTTATAAATTTTCCCTGCTGTACTTACTGCAAATTGCGGAAGATTACGAATATCAACATTAAATCCTATTGACCAGTCCATTATTATGTCGAAAATCTGCCAGGCAGTATCATAATAACCGTCTCCGCGTATATCGCCGTAAATTGCATACATGGGAACGCCTGAAGGGAATCCGTAATTGCGTTTTGCCGTTGTTTTCAGTTCGAGCCAAGCGTTTTTATAATAATCTTTCACAGTTTCAGGATCAATTTTATAAGCTGCGAACATCATGAGAAGTGCAACGGGCTTTCTTAAATTATCAAGTTGATTATTAAATACATTATTATTATTATTTAGAATGCTGTTATACATAGCAGTAATAAAAGTGTTCGTATTATCGTAATCTGCCCAAGGAGTCCCCCTGTGAGGAGTCGCCACTGTAATAAGCCGTCTTACCATTCCGCGCCTATATGAACGTATAGACCAGTTATTGCCGTCCCGCGAGTCGTTGTTTTCTTCGCTTAAAAATTTTCGTGCCATCAGTCCGCCCATTCCATGAGCAATAATATCAACTTTTGTGCTTACTATACCGCCCTGATTATAATAATTAATCATTTCAAGAATAGTATTAAATAATTCGTTATTATCATTTGCAAGAATGTCATTAGTGCTTTGTCTGCCGTCATAATTCCAAACGCTTATATGATTCTCATCAAATTTTGCCTTAATAAGTTCAGGCCAGACTCCATTTTTGCCGTAAATGCCAAAAGTTTGTATTGCATTGCTGAACATTCCCGGAATTAACAGAACCGGAGCGGCGTGGATCTCTAATTCTATTTCTCGTTCAAGTTCCTTCTCATTTTCGGGTATTTCCTCGTCAGTCTCATCGGCTGTAAATTTCACATTAACAGTAAAATAATCTTTCGGAAAATTTTTGTGAGCAGGGAATGCCGCAGGAGCAATAAGAACCGCCGAAGCCTGATGTCCCTTCATGTCCGAATTATCTATTTCTGTTGTGTGCACTGGAGTTAAAGTATTAAGCTCGATTTTATTCAAGTTTTCAAGAGTCGCTCCTATATTATCAGGAATTTCAAAAAATACATTGCCGGGTCTATTAGTATATACTCTTAGAATGAGCCGTGAATTTCCATCAGCAGTAAATCCTATTTTGCCGTATGTACTATAAGGCTTGAGAGCTATTATATCTTCAGTGATTTTATTGCCATTGCTGTCTAAATAATTTTCTGCGTCCATATCGCCAATTATATAGTCATAGTCAGAGCCTCCGAAATATCCGCGTTCTATAGCTTCAACACCTAAAGGAGATTTTATAGTGACGGACATTATATAATTATTCGGCGAGTGAGTATTATATTTATATTCAAGTTCGTCCGGTCTGCTTGAAAAAAGTAATATTCCCGTATCTATATCATGTGAAATTAGATTTACTCTACTGCCTTTACCTCTATAAGCCTTCAGGGAATTAATATCAATATATTCAAGTTTTGAGACATAATCTTTTAAGCAGACTTCAAAACCGTTTGTTACAGCATTAACTTTTAATTTATTGCTGACCTGATATTTAGCATCTATAAAATTTAATTTGTGATTCTTGCTGAGGTCTAATTCTGTTAAATTATTGTCTGAGCAGTTCAGAGCAGTTAAACTTGTGCAGCTGCTTAAATCAAGATGTTCGAGTTTATTATCATAACAATCAATCCAATCAAGATTAGAACTGTTAATATCAAGCGAGACTAATTTATTATTATCGCATTTAAGCTCTCTAAGTTTTTGATGATTACTCAAATCTAAGACGCTTAATTTATTATATTCACACTTGAGTGTTTCTAAATTGTGATTACTGCTTAAATTCAGCTCTGAAATTTTATTACTGCCCAGCATCAAATTTTTTAGTGAAGTGTTGCTGCTTAAATCTATTTCTGTAATTTCGCTGTTGAACAGGCCTAAATCAGTTAATGCGCTATTTTTCTGTAAATTAATTTTCGAGAGTTTCAGCCATTCGCAGTATATACTAGTCAATTTAGGATTTGCGCCCGTATTGAGTTCTGACAAGCTGCCATAATAAATTTTAAGATAGTCAATATTAGGAAAATATTCTATACCTTTCAACGAAAATATATTGTGTAATTCAAGAACTGACTGCCCTGCTAAAACATTAAGTTCTGCCCCGTCAAGGAATCCGTTGCCACTGCCGTCCCATCTCTCATGGCCGTCTTCGTCAAAATAGTGTCTATCAAATCCTTTAACATAGCTCGCAAAATTAGGATCAGGAAATGCCGAGTCAATATGAAGATCAGCAAATGCCGCCGAGATAATAATAAAACTCGACACAAGAATTAACGCATAAACCGCAAATTTTCTCATTTAGACATTGCACCTCTCTAAATATATTAAGCTGTAAAGTGCTATTTATTATATCCAAAACGTGAAAATCTAACAGGATAATTTATTTTTTCCTGATATAATTGCATGAAATATTTTCAATGAATAACCCAGAAAAATAAGAGATTTTACAGCTACATTTACAGCTACAAAAATATTAAAATTTTCCAGTTATAGCAAACACTCATAAAGCAAAAATTTTTTGTTGTATTGCAATTTTTCGCGCAAAATTTTTACCCGCAAATTATAATATTCTCAAGAAATTTTTAACGAGTTTGCTCAAGATAAAATCATATATAATTCAGCAAATTTTATAGAGACCAGCAAGAAATTTTTTATCAGAATCACAAATATATTTACGCGATAATAAATATAAAATTTTCCTGACTCACACATAAGCCAGCAAATAAAATTTTTACATGTTCAAGCAATATAAATTTTCTCATTCTGCATATAAGCCAGCAAAATTTACAGACTTCAAAAGAAATTTTTAACGCTATTCACAAATTTATTTATGAGTTCACGCAATATAAATTTTTCTCACTCGCATATAAAGCCGCAAATAAAATTTTTACATACTCACACGATATAACATTTTCACTAAATTTTTTGTGAGCACATGCAATATAAAATTTTTCATTATCCGTACAAGAAAGAATCTCGCAAAAAAATTTTTAATGTCATTCACAAATATATTTATGATTTTACACGATATAAATTTTTCTCACACGCATATAAAGCAGCAAATAAAATTTTTATACTCACTCACTATATAACTTAATAATATAAATCTCTCACACGATATAATAATTTCACAAGAAAATTTCTTGATTCATTTGCTATAATGACCGCAAAAATTTATTTAATGTTTATATGAAGGAGTCAAAAATTTATGAACGATATACTAATTGCTTATTTTTCCAAGAGCGGCCGGACTAAGAAAATAGCCGAATTAATTGCAAGTGAAATTAACGCCCCTCTTCATGAGATAATCACAGAAAAAAAATATCCAAAAAATTATTTCATGACTATTATACAAGCGCGCAAGGAATTCAAGAATAATGAGAAGCCCGCACTAACTAGTGAGCCGATTACAAATTTTGACGCTTATAATAAAATTTTACTGGGATTCCCGATCTGGTGGTTCACTTGTCCGCAGGCTATTATTTCATTTATTGAGCAAAATAATTTTTCGGGCAAAAAAATTTATCCATTCTGCACGTCGGGCGGGTCAAATTGTGAGAAGGCTACAGCAAAGATTCGCGAACTCTGCAAAGACTCACAAGTTTTCGACGGCATAAAAGCAAACT
This sequence comes from Synergistaceae bacterium, assembly GCA_017444345.1. NCBI lineage: Bacteria > Thermotogati > Synergistota > Synergistia > Synergistales > Synergistaceae > Synergistaceae bacterium. Next base: position 25,424 of record JAFSWW010000117.1, read on the forward strand.
CGCTCGATAAATCAAAAATTTCTGAGTGGCTTAAGGATTTAAATTAATGAGCAAAATTTTATTTATTAAGCAAGAATCATATAATCAACCTGAAATAGATAAAGCAATAACTCGTGCATTTGATTTTTTCGGAGGAGTCAAAAATTTTATTAACCCCGGCGATAAAGTTTTGCTAAAAGTAAATCTCGTAGCAGGTCATGAAATCACGCGCCGAGTTACAACAGATCCCGCTATAGTCCGTGCAGCCGCAAAATTAGTTATCTCATGCGGGGGAGTGCCTTTCATTGCTGACAGTCCGGGAATCGATAATTTTATGAATTCAGCAAAGAAAGCCGGTTTTATTCAGGTAGCGCAAGAACTCGGAATCGAATGCAAAGAATTAACCGACCCCGTTAATCTTCCCGTTAAGAGCGGCGCAAGTTTTCATAAAATCCAAGTCAGCAGACAAGTTATTGAAGCAGATAAAATTATAAATCTCGCAAAGTTAAAGACTCACGGCCAAATGTATTTAACAATGGGAGTTAAAAATTTATTCGGCTGTATACCCGGACGGCTTAAAGCAGGCTGGCACTATAATGTAGGCTTAAATCGTGAAAAATTTGCGGGACTATTGCTTGATATTTATGAGGGAGTCGCGCCTTCTTTCACTATAATTGATGGTATAATCGGAATGCACAAAGACGGCCCTACTTCAGGCGAGCCGTATAATTTCGGATTAATCGGTGCTGCTGTTGACGCGGTAAAAATGGATTTCTGGCTGTGTAAATTTCTCGGTGCTGATTTCAACGAATACCCGCTATACTTGGCCGCAAAGAGTCGCAAAATGTCAGAGTGCGTATTAAATCCTGAAGATATTTGCGGCGATTTTGACTCGACTCATGAATTCAAAAATGTAATCCTGCCTAAGACTCATTCAATGAGATTAATTCCGAGAATTCCCCTTCTTGATAAATTAATGACTTCTAAGCCCGTTCATATTCCTGAAAAGTGCATAGGCTGCGGAAGATGTGAGTCAATTTGTGCGGCAAAGGCTCTTAAACACGAGAACAAAAAATTATATTTTGACTATAATAAATGTATTCGCTGTTATTGCTGTCATGAGATGTGCCCGGTTAAGGCTATAGAATTTCGAGAAAGCAAATTATTGAAACTTGTAAATTTCTTGACGCGATAAAAAAAATTCCCCCCTGTGTGAAATATTCAGAGGGGTTTACTTTCTTGAATCACAAAAAATTTTTAAGCAATTACCATTAATACATCGCCTGTATTAACACTGTCGCCGGACTTGACGCGAATCTCTGTAATTTTTCCTGACGCACTTGCAAATACTTCATTCTCCATTTTCATGGCCTCAAGTAATAATACAAGATCTCCGCTGTTTACTGAGTCACCGACATTGACTTTTACGTTTAAAATTTTGCCGGGCATGGGTGCTGTAACTGTGCTTGCTCCTTCTGCGACTGGTGCGGGTGCTGCGGGTGCTTCAGGTGCGGGGGCGGTTGCTGCTGCCGGGGCTGCTGCGACTGGTGCGGCGGGTGCTGATACAGGGGCGGGGATTACTGCTCCTGCTCCTAAGGGTTCTACTTCTACTGTGTAAGCTGTGCCATCTACTACGACTCTATATTTATTGCTCACGATTTAATTTCTCCTTTCATAAATATTAATAAATTAACGCCATCTGCGATTTAACCTGTTAGAATTCAGCGCGAAAGTTCCGGCCGTCTTCCATAAACTTGTCCAATAATCCCCGGCGGGTAAATATGCTCCGTTGTCTGCCTGTACTGATAAAATTTTGAAGTCTGCACTCCCTGTGAATTCAATAATAGCTGCTGTGATTGCTGCTACGATTTTCGCTTTATCGGGGGCGGCTGATTTTACCGGATTTTGTGCAGCTTTTACGGGAGCTGGTTTATTTACTGCCGGTGCTGGATCATTTTTTTTTTCGTCTTTACTGCCAGCAAATAATTTCATTCCGAAAATTACCGCCGTCAATGCAAGCAAGACTCCGAACACTATAGAGAATGCTACTATGCTTACATTAATAGCTCCGGAGAGTCCTTCAAAGTGCATTAAAATTTTCCTCCTATCCTATTATAAATATATAATTTAATGAGGGATTACACCGTGTTTTTTGCTGGGTGCTGTCTCTCGTTTGCTTTGTACTGCCTCGATGGCCTGCCAAACTGCTTTTCTTGTCTCTTCAGGCAAAATTACTTTATCGACATAACCGCGTTCTGCTGCTCTGTATGGATTTGCAAATGCCTCGCGATATTCGTCAATTTTTTCGAGCCTCTTTGCGCTGGGATCGTCTGCATTATTAATCTCATTCTTGAATACGATACTAGCTGCGCCCTCTGCTCCCATTACTGCGATTTCTGCCTGAGGCCAAGCAAGCACGACATCAGCTCCGAGTGATTTACTGCTCATTGCCAGATATGCCCCGCCGTAAGCCTTACGCATTATAACTGTAACAAGAGGCACAGTAGCTTCACTATATGCATATAACATTTTTGCGCCCTTGCGAATTATTCCGCCGTTCTCCTGATCTACTCCGGGCAAATATCCGGGAACATCTACAAATGTTATTATAGGAAGATTGAACGCGTCGCAATGTCTTATAAAACGTGATGCCTTATCTGACGCGTTAATATCAAGACAGCCCGCCATTACGTCCGCATTATTTGCAATTATTCCGACTGAACGCCCGCCGATTCGTCCGTAACCTGTTACAATATTTTTAGCAAAACCGGCCTGTACTTCTGTAAATTCTCCGTCGTCAAGCACTTTGCTTAATACCTCGTGAACGTCATAGCCCTTATTAGGATTCACAGGGACAATCTCGCGCAATGTCAAATCAGCACGTTCTACACTGTCATTTGTTGCCTTAAACGGCGCGTCGTCTAAATTATTCAGGGGCAAATATGATAAAACTTTGCGGACCTGTGCAAAACATTCTGACTCGTCCTTTGCGCAAAAATGAGCGTTCCCGCTGATTGTGTTATGAGTCACTGCGCCGCCTAATTCTTCACTTGTTACTGATTCGCCGGTTACTGCTTTGATTACTTCAGGGCCGGTGATATGCATAATGCTTTCATGATCGACCATGAAAATAAAATCAGTCAATGCAGGACTATATACAGCCCCGCCGGCAGTGGGTCCCATTATGATAGAAATTTGAGGTATAACTCCGCTTGCTAGTGTGTTGCGCTTGAAAATTTTGCCATAGCCGTTAAGTGAGTCGACTGCTTCCTGAATTCTTGCGCCGCCTGAGTCGTTAATTCCTATGACTGGGCAGCCCATTTGCATAGCCATGTCCATAATTTTGCAAATTTTATCCGCGTGTTTTTCTCCGAGTGAACCTCCAAAAACTGTAAAGTCCTGCGAGAAAATAAAAACTTTTCGACCCTCAATAGTTCCCCAGCCCGTTATAACGCCGTCGCCTAAAGGTTTTTTCTCGTTGAGTCCGAAATTATTGCAGCGATGTGTAACAAATTCGTCGATCTCTACAAATGAGCCCGGATCGAGTAATTGCGCAATTCGTTCGCGAGCTGTGCCTTTGCCTTTATCTTTCTGCTTTGATACGGCCTCAGTTCCGCCTCCAGCAAGGGCATTATTGCGTTTCTCGTTAAGTTCGCCGCAAAGTTCTTCTATTGAACGAAATCCCATATCCGACAAGTTCCTCCTTTTATTAAGTATGCAAAAATTTCTTGCTTAATTTACAAGCTAGAATATCATATAAATTCATTCGTTGCAAAGATTACGGCGGGCATTGCTGAAAGTTTTATTTTAAGGCACTCACAAAAATATAACAAGGCTTAATCATTAAGTGCTATAATAAATTTAATTTTGTAATTTGACGATTATAAATAATAGATAAAATCTTATTACTAAAAGAAGGGAGAGTCTATCATGAAAATATGTAAACACATAAACACTTGTAATCGCTCATGCCCCTCCTCTGCAATTTATGTAATTTCGTGAATAGTTCTCACGCGTCAAAACCTCCCTAAATGATTTCATGAATAAATTTGCGCTCGTTGTCATAAAGGATTTATTTTATAATAAGAAGTGAATTATTTATGAAGTTCAAATAACAGCAGCAAATAATTACGGCCATAGTACGACAAAAAATATAAA
>JAFSWW010000118.1 GCA_017444345.1 Synergistaceae bacterium
ATTAGCGTTCGTTTCCAAACGTTGTCCCCCTCTGAAGGACAGCTTCTCATATTTTACTCACCAGTCCGCTGCTCCGTAAATCTTCCACTGTCTCCAGCTTCCAATTCCGTCGCTCAACTTGCATGTGTTACGCACGCCGCCAGCGTTGATCCTGAGCCAGGATCAAACTCTCAGTTATATTGTTTGATTCCAGCTTTACTATATCAACTCAAAAATTTATATTCTCATCTGTAATTTTGCTCTGTCAATATACTCGAAAAGTGTTATACTTTCGCATCGTCTTGCTTGTTATCCGGCTTCTTCTCGTTTGAGCGTTTGCCGTGTCTCAAGCGCAACAGTGAAAATTATACGCCCCTTTTCTTAAATGTCAACAACTTCGCAAAAAAATTTTTTCACGTGTTATGCAATTTATTATAAATTATTGTAATTACAGGCATTTACGGGCAAAAAAAATTAAAATTTTTATAGATATTCACGGGGGATCATTATATAATTGCTCTTGAGGTGAGAGAATATTAATAATATGTTAGTTACTGTTTTGACGGTTTCACTCAACAGCGCGGCAACGATTGCACGAACTATTGAGTCAGTCATGAATCAGACTTATAACAATATTGAATATATAGTAATTGATGGTGCTTCAAGCGATGATACCGTGAAAATTGCCGAGTCCTACCGCGGAGAATTTAACTCAAGGCCGGGGCGGTCTATGAAGATTATTTCTGAACACGACAGGGGGATGTATGACGCTCTGAATAAGGGCGCAAGGCTCGCAAATGGCGTTATAGTCGGACAAATTAACGCTGATGATTTCTACGAACCTGACGCGGTGCAAACTATGGCAGAATTATACGAACGAGAAAAATTTGACTTGGCCTGGGGAAGTATTCGAGTCATTAAGCGGACCGGCGACATGATTAAACACGCAAGACGCGGCCTTTTATGGACGACTTCACACTGGTGCCACCCTGCTGCTTTTGCGACTCGTAAAATTTTGCTCGAATATCCCTACCCGTTAAATAATTCTCATGATGATTTTGATTTCGCGACACATGTTTATTTAGACGGGAGAAAAATTATCACGATCGATAAAGTTATCAGCAATTTTACTTTCGGTGGCATGAGTACTCAAAAAAGTTTTGCCGATGTCAAGAAACGAATTAACGAGATCTACGGGATTTACAAAAAATATAACATGAGCAAATTTTATTATTTACACAGATTATTATTTGAAGCAATTAAATATATTCTTACTTAGAAATTTTTGCGAGTTCCTGCTTTAAATATTCGTAGCGTTCTCGTTTTTCCTGCTTGGCAAAATGAGTCTCTCGTGATTGTTCGGGGTTGTGTGAGTAGTCAAGTTCTTCACTGCCAAATTGCTCGCTGGTCAGGTCAAAAATTTTCCCGTCAACTATATTATAACAATGAAAATTTCCGCCCGGCCTCAAAATCCCGCGAACTTCTCCGCCGAAAATGTCCTGTGCAAGAAATGCAGTTATAGAACATTGCCCGAGCGTTATATTTTCTTCGCTCCATTCAGGCCTGAGTCTCGGTGCGCAAGTGTATTCACACCAAATTTTTAATAACGCGTCATATAAATCGCAGGGAGTATCTATATTTGCGTAATCGTGATTTATAGCGTGAACTTGTAAGGCATCTTCCCAGCCGTAAAATTTATATTGCATTGTATGACCTTCTTTCAGATTTTCAGATATATTATATTATTTACTATTATTTAGCTGCCCGATAATTATTTGCCTCAAATTTTTAATGTCCTGAAAATCCCGTAAATAATCGAGCAGGAAAATTTTTATGATATTCTTTGCGCTGTCAGTATATAAATAAATCCCGTCCCTATCAATTATTAATACATTATCGCTGTAAATTTTATTTAAATCTACAAATTTTTTATTCCCGTCAAGTATTAATTTGCTTAAATGACAGTATTTTGTTAATTGGGGGATAATATGCTCTTCAAGATTTATATTTAACTTGATTTCAACAGGAAGATAAAGGCCGTCAAATAAAATTATATTATCAACGTATGAAGCAGATCTCTTATTTTTATAGCACGGACACTCTTTATATATTGTCTTGATGTCGCCTAATTCTTTCAGCAAATAATCTACAAAAAATTCGCGGAATTTACTCTCTAAGGAAAATTTATAGAGAGCCTTTCTTGCAATTTCCAGCCAATTACTTGAATTAATACCTTGCAATAAAATATCAACCGAGCGGCTATTAAGTAAATACTCCGGCAATTTATTATTCTTGCTGAGCATCAAATCTTTTAACTTGTCAAAACTATCACCAAATACAGGCGTTATAGTGCTTTGTCTTGCTATAAAAAGAAATTCGCGGAATTCTTCAATGCTTACAGGATTATCAAGTATATATATCTCATTAATAGGAGCATATATATCACTTTTCCAATGCATTCCTTCAGTCGGGGAAATCTCACAGCTGTCAAAGACTCTGCCGAATGCGAAAATTTTCCCGCCGAATCTATTATATAATTCAAAAGCATGTTTGAAGGCAGTCTCTATCATGTTTTGATGTTTAGCAGGAAATTCCGAACGCCTATTTTCATATTCACGAGCTGCAGATTTTATTTTTACGTCCGCAGTCTTTGCATGCATAAAGAAAACTATATCGCCTATTCTGCACCATTTCGGAACTGTCCAATCTGTAGAATCTAAATATAAAAGCTCGTCTATATAACTTGTAAATTTTATTTTTTCGCGGTCAATAAGAAACTCTAATAATTGCTTCAAATATTGGAAAAGATATATTTGTAACAAATGCCTGAACGTGATTCATTCTTTCACCTGATTTAAATATTTCAACAACGCCCCGCACCCTCTGTAAATCTCACTATAAGCGAGCGCAAAATTTCTCGTGTACCATGGATCTGAGACTTCTTTATTTTCTCCGGTGAACTCAAGCAATAATTTAACTTTATTATCTTTATCGCCGCCCATTATGTATAAAATATCGTCTATATTCTCGTTATCCATGCCGATTATATAATCCCATTGTGAATATTCGCCGCGTTTAATCTTCCTTGCATGACGGCTTTCAAACGGTATATTATGCTTTATAAGCTCCGTCCGTGCATTCGGGTAAATATCGCTGCCTGTATCGTCATTTGTTGCAGCTGCTGACGAAATAAAAAAATTTCCTTCTTGGCCTGACTCTTTCACTAAATACTTCATAATAAATTCTGCCATTGGTGAACGGCATATATTACCATGACAGACAAATAAAATTTTTATCAAGTTCTCACACTCTCCCATTAAAAAATTTTCTCCCGACTCGTTAAAGCCGGGAATTTAATAAATTATTGCTATTTATCATCATCTGAATCAGAAATATCAAGAATTTCATCATCTGAATCTGAATCCGGTAAATTTTCAGGATTTGACTCTTCAGGGGGAATCTCGTCAGCTTCGGCCGCAGCAATTTCCGCAGCATCGGGCATGTATCCTATACCTTTATTGACTTCTGACATGATGGCCTTCATTATTTCGTCCTGTAACGCGGGATTTTCCGACAAAAATTTTGCAACTGCCTCTTTACCTTGTCCCAGCGTCTCGCCTTTATAAGCAAGCCAAGCACCTTTTTTATTAATCACGTTATAATCTATTGCCATATCAACAACAGCAACTCCGACCGGGATTCCCTTGCCGTAAATCAAACTTGCGTGTGCAGTCCTGAAGGGTGGAGCTAATTTATTTTTGACAACTTTCAAGAATAATTCATGTCCGATTGTAACATCGCTCTTGTCAATTTTTTTGCCGCGCCTGACCTCAAGTCTTACTGACGCATAAAATTTTAAAGCTCGTCCGCCCGTTGTCGTCTCACTCGGCCCGGGTGCATATCCTGTAGAAATCAACGCCCTTAACTGGTTAATAAATACTACTATGCAATTTGTCTTAGCAATAATTGAAGCGAGTCTTCTCAATGAATACGACATTAAACGCGCCTGCAGTCCCATTTGACTTTCACCGATCCGCCCGTCGATTTCTGCCTGAGGAGTCAAAGCTGCTACAGAGTCCACAACTACAATGTCAACTGCTCCAGTTCTCACAAGCTGATCTAACACATATAAAGCCTGTTCGCCGCTGTCAGGTTGAGCAAGATACAAATCTTCAATCTTTACACCCAGAGTCGCAGCGAGTCTCGGATCAAGTGCGTGTTCAGCGTCAATAAATGCCGCAATTCCCCCCGCCTTCTGAACTTCAGCAATCGCACATAGGGCAATCGTAGTCTTTCCTGAACCTTCAGGCCCGAAAATTTCAACAATCCGCCCCTTTGGATAGCCGCCGATTCCCAGTGCAACGTCAAGAGGTAAAATGCCGCTCGAAATTACATCAATATTTTTATTTGCTGAGTCTCCGAGTCTCATAATCGCACCGTCGCCGAACTTTGAACGAATATCCCCGATTGCTTCCTCTAAAATCTGCTCGCGGGTCTGTGCTGCTTTCTTTACAGTTTTTGCCAGTTTAATCACTTCCCATTTTCATAAATAAATTTCGCCCGATAATTATAATACAGGCTCGGCTTTATTATCTCGAATCATCCGCCATAATTCAGCAAGTGCAAATCTCACAGTCCTGACTCTTATCTCGTCTCTATTGCCCGGAAAAATTTTCTTGAATGCCTCTGACTTTTCACGACAAGAAAGCCCGAAATATACAAGCCCTATAGGTTTTGACTCGCTCCCCCCGTCTGGGCCCGCGATTCCTGTTACTGACACGGCAAAATCTGAATCGTAAATTTTCCGCGCTCCTTCTGCCATCTCTATAGCACATTCTTTACTGACTGCACCGAAATTTTTTAGAGTCTCAAGATTCACGCCTAAAATTTTATTCTTTGACTCGTTGCTGTAAGTTACTGCCGAGCCGTTAAAACTTTCAGAACTTCCGGGAATTTCTGTGAGAGTCGCCCCTATCAGTCCGCCCGTACATGACTCAGCGCATGAAATTTTTGCGTGTTTATTTTTTGCCTCGTGTAATACTGCTTCAGCCAGCGACTTGCAATTTTTCGGCAAAACATTATCGAATCTTGAGCGGGTTAATTTCTCGGCACTCTCTACGAGTTCAGGATCTCCCCTGATTATTAATTCAACTTGAGGCGATGCAGGCAAAATTGAGACGTGAAGAGAGTCATTATTTATGATTTCGGGGATTCTGTGAGCGATTTCGAGTTCAGGCAGGCCAAGAATTATTATAGATGCCCAGCAATTTTTATTTTTGAGCGAAAAAATTTCGGGTAATTCTTGACGAGTCATTGATTCGTATTCAAGGGGGACTCCGGGAAGTGCTAAAACTTGAGTGTTATTCATGAAAAATTTTATTCCCAGTGCCGAGCCTGTAGGATTATAAATTGCTTGAGCTTTAACGGGTATTAACGCTTGAGGGTCGCGGGTTCGTGAGAGTCTTTCATGCCTGATTTTGTCATGTTGAACGCGTTCTAAAATTTTGTCATAAAGCGGGCTTAACTCTAAATCACAGCCTAAAAATTTTGTAATTGCGTAACGTGTTCTATCATCATGAGTCGGCCCGAGTCCCCCGGAAATTATTAATAAATCAGTCTCACCTACCCAGCGCGCTAAAAGATTTATGATTTCTGACTCAGTATCCGGGATAACTTCAATTTTTTTGACGGCTATATTATTATTATGCAAGTGCCAAGCCATGAAGTTACAATTTTTTTCGAGCCTTACACCGCTTAATAATTCGTCGCCTATTGCAGCAAGTACAGCATTATTCATTATATTATTATTCACCTCGCAAATATTCTCATTATCTTGAATCAAACCGCCGCCGGGTGGGCGGGCGGGAGGCGGCGGGGGCAAAAATTTTTCCAACGAGCAAACTATATCGCTTGTATTAATTCATACAGCCAGCCATGATTATATAAATATGCGTTCATGACCTGCAAAATTATATTCCCTAAGATCCCCCCTAAAATGTCATCGGCCATTATTCCAAATCCGCCGGGTAATTTTTCCATTGCTGAGACAGGCCAAGGCTTTAATATGTCGATAATCCTAAACAGAAAGAATCCCGGAATTATAAAACTTTTCGGCAATAAATAAATCGTCAGCCACATCCCCGGCACCTCGTCAATATTCAGAAAGCTGGGATCCTTCATGTTAAAAAATTTTTCTGATTCACCAGTCGCCCAGACTCCTATAATGCTTACTAAGATTATCGCCCATAATGGAACGTCAACAAAGACACTCACAACGCACGCAGCAAATGAACTCACAGTACCCGGCATTCCCGACGGAATAAATCCCAGTCCGCATAAACTCGCAACCCATACACAAAGGGGGTAATTTTTCATTTCTTTAATGCTTGCCACTTTATAACACCTCTCCGAATAAATCATTTTCTGCACAATCATAAATTTTCGCTCTGATAAAATCGCCCGGCTTGATATTTCTATTTTCACAGCCTGATACACAGACGAGTCCGTCAACTTCCGGAGCGTCCCTGTAACTTCTCGCCCATATTTCGCCGGACTCCGAGTCAATTTCTTCTACTAGTAAATCAAGAGTTTTATTAATAAATAATTCGCTGCGTTCCTGTGAAATCTGCGCTTGAATCTCCATTAACTTATTACAGCGTCTCTCTGAAATTTTGCGCGGGACTTGATTCAAAAATTTTTCAGCCTTTGTCCCCTCTTCAGGCGAATATACAAAGCAGCCGAGTCTATCAAATTCTATATCGTTAATAAAATCTATGACTCTTTCAAAACTTGACTCGCTTTCACCGGGGAATCCCGTCATTATTGTAGTTCTTAGCGTGAATAAATTATCAAGACTCCTGATATATTTAAATATTCGCGATAAATGGCCGTCTTTAACCGGGCGGTTCATTCTCGATAAAATTTCAGGGTCGGCGTGCTGTATAGGAACATCCAAATAATGCAAGACTTTATCATGATTCAGCAAAAAATTTATCAAGTCTTCATTTACTCTGTTAGGATGCAGATATAACAGCCTCAGCCATGTATTAGCCGGTAATTCTTGATTTAATTCATGAATCAAAGTTTTTAGAGTCGTCCCGTCATTAAAATCTTGGCCGTAAACTGTGAGATCTTGACCCACTAAGCAAATTTCACGCGCCCCCGAAATACTCAACATGTGAGCTTCATCGATTAAATTTTTAAGTGGAACACTGCGCAATCTGCCCCGAATTAAGGGTATAGCACAATATGAACAGGAAGTATTACAGCCTTCAGTAATCTTTAAATAGCGAGTCCAAAAATTTTTATTCAGAGCAGGAAAAATATTTTTGCAGTTATTATTGAGATTGCCGCCCAGAAAATTTATAATCTTGTCCCACTCTTCAGACCTGACAAATAAATCAACGCTCGGAAATTCCTGTTTTAACTCTGACTCATAGCGATTAACAAGACAGCCCGCAATTATGAGAGTCTTAATTCTGCCCTGAGTCTTTAACTCTTCAAGATCAAGAATAGCGTTAATATTTTCTTTCACAGCGTCCTGAATGAATCCGCAAGTGTTTATTATTGCTGTGTCGGCCGAGTCTGACTCGTCAACTATTTCATGATTATAAGATATAAGCTGCTTTATTAAGTGCTCACTGTCTGCCGTATTCTTAGCACAGCCCATACTAACAAGAAAAATTTTCATGTTTAATAATTAATTCTCGTAATCGCTGAAACTTTCAGAGTCAAAAGATTTAATCTCTACAATTTTTTCAATGCTGACACAGAAATTGCTTGTTATCATGAGACTCGCGAGTCTATTTCCGTCAATCAGCATAATTTTTGAAGCTCGTGCAAATTCTGCGGCTTGTTCTGAAAAATTCGCCGTTGTCGCAAAAAGTCCCTTGCCTCCCTTATCCTTCAAAGCGTCAATAAATTCCTGTATATCATTCTTGTTTACAGTTTTTGAAGGCGATAATTTTCTTGCTTGAATATAAATAGGATTGAGCCCCGGTTCACTCTCAAGAATAACGCCGTGAATGCAGTCATCAGAATTTGATAATGCTTCAGTCGTATATCTTGCATTATGGAAGGCACGATAACCCATTTTAGATAATAAATCAATTACAAGCTGTTCGAACTTGTCAGAATGTAACTCGGCGATTTTGTTTAATATTTCGTCGGCCAAGTCTGAATTAAATTTCTCAATGACTTCTTCAAGTGATTTTTCCGGTGATTCTGTAACTGACTGCGGCAAAATTTCGTCTTCCTCCTGTTCGTGTGATTCTTGCTGTATTTCTTGCGATTCTGATTCTTGAGATTCTTGTGATTCGTCTTCCGGGTCGGGCTGATATACAATTAATTCCGGTGCTGATTCAATTTCTGACTCTGACTCAGATTCTAAGTCTGAATCTAAATTTATCAGCTCTAACTCTTCATCGTCTAATAAATCATCGTCTATAACTTCAATTTCCGGCTCTGACTCTGATTCTGACTCTGAGTCTAAATCTGAATCTATTTCAGGTATTACGGGAATTTCTTGTGATTCAGATTCGGACTCTGACTCTATAACTGGATCGGGTATGATTTCCTGTTCAATTTCCGGCTTGATTTCCTGTTCTGATTCGTTTATGGAATTGCCGCGAGTCCTGAAATTTTTTAAATATTCGTCGTCGATTATTGCGGGGTTGTCTCGTAAAATTTCGTGTCCTGCATTAGTTATCATGTAAGTATTTTTTGCTGGGCTTGAGATTAACCCGTTTTGCTTTAATTCGTCTCTAGCAGTCTTGACTCTTTCTTTGAGAATATTTTTATCGCCTGAAGACATTTCGCTGGGATCTTCACCGATATAATTTGCAATAATCCCGAACAGGTCATTAATCACGTAATTGCGCGGGAGTCCGTCTTGAAACGCTTCAAGTAAAGGCTTTCTTAATTCCTGAGCTGCTGGAAATGGCATTATAATATTCACCTCGTATAAAGTAATCGCGAAAAATTATACTTCAAATTTATTATAATCGCAGGAAATTAAATTTTTTGTGAAGACGTGTTAAAATTTTATAGCTTCAATAACTCATAATAATTATATTTTATATTTTAATCAGGAGGGACTTTTACATGAAAAAATTTCTTGCAGCAGTCTTATTTGTTGTATTAGCTGCCTCGTCGTGTTTTGCTTTTACTGAATATCCCGTTACAATCGAGAATGGGAATCGCAGCATAACTTTTTATTCAGCACCGAGTCGAGTCGTTACAAATTGCGATGCTAGTATAATCGAAATGCTTTTAGCACTTGGCCTGAAGGATAAAATAATCGGTTATGCAGGATACTTAACTGAAGACAAAATATCGCCTCAATATCGCTGTGCATTTAAAGAAATTCCCGCACTCTCAAAAAGTAATATCGACTTTCAAACTTTGTATAAGGCAAAACCTGATTTATTTATTTCAAGCTATAAATACGGACTCGATACTGGTAAAACCGGCATAACTCCGGAAATACTCGCTAAAAATTTAATCAAGACTTATGCAATGACAGAGTCATTATTTCGAGTCATGCCTAAACCTCCTGTAACTCTCGAAGATATTTACACGGATATAAAAAATTTCGGCGTTATATTTGACGTTCAGGACAGGGCAGAACAAATTATTCACAGCATGAGACTTGAAGCAGATATAATGTTCCGCAGGGTTTCAGCAATGAAGATTTCAAAGCCTCTGAAAGTTTTTATAGCATATGCACCGTGTAAAGACGATAATTTTTTGCGTTCGGCTGGTAATCAGTCTATAGTTAACGCACTTCTCGAAATAGTAAAGGCCCGCAATATTTTCTCGGACGTAAATGACGGTTATATTCAAGTTCAGTGGCAGGACGTAATTAAACGCAATCCCGATGTCATTATAATTTTTGACGGCGGCAATCAATCAGGAGAAAAATATAAGCATGAAATCTCGAAAAATTCATTACTCGGACAAATAAAAGCAGTCGGGAATAATAGAATTTATGTTATACCGCTTGAAGATATTTATCCGGGTGTTCGTGCAATTAAGGATCTTGAGCTTATAACACGCTCTCTATATCCTAAATACAAACATGTAAATCGTCATCATCGTTTCAACCGGCATTATCTGCGCAGATATAAATAATTTATATTAATTACTCGCCGGACAATCGCAAATAACTACCCACTCCGGCGGGTTTATATTTCAATCATGAAAGCTATAAAAATTTTTATTCTTATATTTTTACTCGTCATAACGTGCGCAAGTTCACAAGCTGACGAATGGACTCGCGATTCGCTTGATAATCGGCGGGCAATGGCAAATAATTCGACTCCTCCGGCGCGTAAAATTCCGGTTAACTCGCTTGACCCAGTAAATGACAACGGCATTATAAGGCGCGTTAAACTTCCTGAAGGCGTGAAGGCTGTTTCTCTAACGTTTGACATGTGCGAACTTGATACGATTACTACAGGCTGCGATATGGACGTTATAAATTTCCTGCGAAAAAATAATATCACGGCGACTCTTTTCATGGGCGGCAAATGGATGAGGACTCATTCAAGACGTGTAATGCAAATAATGTCAGCAAAGAATTTCGAGATAGCTAATCATAATTGGTCGCACGGAAATTGTGCGCTGCTTTCTGATTCGGGACTCAAGGCTCAAATTTTATGGACTCAATCTCAATATGAATTATTGCGAGAAGAGTCAGAAAATGACGATATACCGCCCTCAATGAAATTATTTAGACTCCCATATGGTAGGAGCTCAAGACGTGCTGTAAATATAATAAACTCTCTAGGATTTAGAATAATTCAATGGGACGTAGCAGCAGAGTCAGGCAATAACGAAAATATCAAGACTGCGAAAAGAAACGCGCTAAAAGTTGCAAATATGACTCGGCCGGGCAGCATTCTATTATTTCACGCGAATCTAGTTCCCAGAGGCACAATTAATTTATTGCGGGAAGTCATAAAAATTTTAAGCGAACGGGGCTATAAATTTGTGAATGTCAGCGAGCTTTTATCGATGGGCGAACCGGAAATTACACAAGACGGATATTTTACGAATCCCGGCGATAATTTGGCACTTGATAAAAAATTCGGCATTGACGGAACAGGAAGAAAGACTCGATTTACCAGCGAATAAATTATAAAATCTTTCTCGAAATCTCCCGCAAAAAAGTTAATGAAATCATGAAATTTTACTAATACATTTACTAATACAAAAAGTTGAGTTAATTAATTCATTTACAAGCACTCACAGAGATAAAAATTTTCGTATGTTGTTAATTTTTTTGTGAGAAATTTTCTGTGTGAATTTGTGAACTCGTCAATAAAAATTTTTAGGCTCTCAACATGTAAACTCGTTAAGAATTCGCAAATATTTTATATATTCCTTCCTGCACTCACACAAAAATTTTTACGCCCCTAAAACGCAAAATAATATTATGACTTGTTAAAGCGTGATTAAAAATGTAGAATTTTATCATTTACCCAGATTAAAAACTAGGGAATAAGATTTATATATTTCAGCACCCCCTGTTTTGGGAATAAATTTTTTTAAGCGTTGTATATATAGAAAGGATAAATAAATAATTATGCAGTTTGTGTTGGCACTAGTTTTCTTTATGACCGGCTCAGGACTCGGATATACTATAATGCGGGCTTGGGATAATTCAAGAATTAACGGCGTGAAGAATCAAATTAATAACATGCTCAAGGAAGCAGAAGAATCTGCAGAGCGTATGAAACAATCTAAAGTGTCTGAGGCTCGCGAGGAAGTCAACAGGCTCAGACAGGAAGCCCAGAAGGACATCAAAGAAAGACGCAGCGAAATCCAGCGCACTGAACGTAAACTGGAGCAGAAAGAAGACAATCTCGACAAGAAAATTGACCGAGTAACACGCAAAGAGGACGAATTACGCTCAAAGCACGAAGAGATCGAGAAACGCCGCGCCGCACTCGAAGACACTATCAGGCAGCAAGAAGACAAATTACAGGAAATCGCCGAGCTCACAAAGGAACAAGCGCAGGAAATCCTAATGATAAAGACTGAACAGGACGCCCAGCACATGCTCGGAATGAAGCTCAAGGAACTTGAAGAACGTGCAAGCCGTGAAGCCGAGAGAAAAGCCCGTGATATTATTATCGGAGCAATGCAGCGCTGTGCAGTCGAGTCAGCAGGTGAAAGCAGTATCAGCGTCGTACCTCTTCCCAGTGAAGAAATGAAGGGCAGAATTATAGGACGTGAAGGCCGCAATATTCGCACGTTTGAAAGTTTAACCGGAGTCGATATTATAATCGATGACACCCCCGAAGCTGTTACGCTCTCAAGTTTTGACCCTATAAGACGAGAAATCGCCCGCCGAGCTATGGAAAGACTCGTAGTTGACGGCAGAATCCACCCGGCCAGAATTGAAGAGTTAATCGAGAAAGCCGCACGAGATATTGACGAGGAAATGATCACAGAGGGCGAAAATGTAATACTCGAACTCGGCATTAAGAACATGAATAATGAACTTGTCCGGACAATCGGCCAATTAAAATTTAGATTCAGTTATGGGCAAAATGTTTTGTCTCATAGCGTAGAAGTAGCTCAAATCGCAGGAGTTATCGCCGCTGAACTCGGACTCGATGAAGAAATTGCAAGACGGGGCGGACTCCTTCACGATATAGGCAAGGCAATAGATCATCAAATTGAAGGCCCTCACGCAGCTATAGGGGCAGACTTGGCCAGAAGATTCGGAGAAAGTCCCGAAATTGTTAATTGTATTGCTGCTCATCATGACTCTCTTGAAGTAAGTTCGATTTATGAAGTCATTGTGTGTGTTTCTGACGCGATTAGTGCAGCAAGACCCGGCGCAAGACGTGAAAGCATTGACGCATATATAAAGCGGCTTGAGAAATTAGAGGAAATTGCACAGACTTTTGACGGAGTAACAAGGGCTTATGCTATTCAGGCGGGGCGTGAAGTCAGAGTTATTCTTAATGCAGGCAAGACAGATGACGGGGCAGTCCATAAATTAGCGTTCGACATTGCTAGACGTATAGAAGCTGAATTAAAATATCCCGGTCAAATTAAAGTCAATGTCGCAAGAGAGACTAGAGCAACGGAGTACGCAAAGTAAATGAAGATTTTATTTTCCGGTGATATTGCTTGGAGAACGGGCCGGGACGTGTTAAAAATTTCCTTGCCCATATTAAAACGTGAATACGGCTCATTTGATTTTATTGTCGTAAATTGCGAGAATGCCGCGCATGGTAAGGGAATGACCGATAAAATTTTTAATGAGTTTATTTCACTCGGAGTCGACGCTATGACCAGCGGGAATCATATATGGGACAAGCCGCAATTTTTTGAGATTCTAGATTCTGACACTAGAATATTCAGGCCTGCAAATTATGCTAATTCTTGTTATGGACGCGGACACGGTGTAATTACCCGCAAAAATAAGAAGCTCGGAATAATTAATTTACAGGGTCAAAATTTTATGCCGCCTATAGAATCCCCGTTTTTCTGTGCTGATGAGTTAATTGACGAGCTTAAAAACTCATACGGTGATGATTTGCCGATTCTGGTAGACTTTCACGCAGAAGCAACGAGCGAAAAATTAGCACTCGCATATTATCTTGACGGACGAGTCAGCGCAGTTATAGGGACTCATACTCACGTGCAGACAGCGGACGAAAAAATTTTACCAAGAGGGACGGCCTATATTTCAGACGCAGGAATGACAGGAGGACACGGCGGATTAATCGGTGTTGAAGTCTCTTCAGGAATGCCGAAATTTTTAGAGGGTATGCCTTGCAAGTTTGAGCCATGTTTAGATGATCCGGCTTTTAACGGGGTTATTGTTGAAATAAATGACTCGACGGGACTCGCTGAAAAAATAACGAGAATAATTCTACCTGTTGAGCTGAATAATTAGAGATCCAAAGCGCAAAAAGTTTAACAAGGGGTGCAAAAAAATATTTCTTCTCTGTGAATTTATATTTTTACTGAGGAGATTTTTTTTATTGTGCAAATGCTATAATGACCGCAAATTTATATATTTATTTATTATATGGAGGAAAAAATTTTATTATGCTTAAATTTTTATGTGTACTTGCGTTATTATTAATCAGTAATGCAGCCTTTGCCGACGAGTCAAAACGTCCTGCAGCAAAATTTGTTACTAGTATGGGCGATTTCAAAATCGAATTATATAGCGATCTTGCTCCTAACACTGTTAAAAATTTCGTCGATCTTGCTAACAAAAAATTTTATGACGGCGTAATCTTTCACCGAGTAATCGATAATTTCATGATTCAAGGCGGAGATCCTAAAGGCAACGGAACAGGCGGACCCGGTTATACAATTCCCGACGAGTTCGGAGAAGGACTCAAGCATAACGCCCCCGGAATTCTCTCAATGGCAAACGCAGGCCCTAACACTGGAGGCTCGCAATTTTTTATTACACTTGTCCCGACTCCTTGGCTTGATTGTCATCATGCAATTTTCGGCCATGTTATCGAGGGAATGGAAATAGTCGAGAAAATCGGACATACTAAGACAGGCCGCAATGATAGACCCGTTGAAGATGTTGTAATTAAGTCTATCACTATAGAATAGGAAGTATTTAATATGTCGAATAAAGTATATTTATCGCGGAGACTGCCTCC
>JAFSWW010000119.1 GCA_017444345.1 Synergistaceae bacterium
GCGGATTTTTTGCTTGCAAAAAACTTTATGGCCGTTCACAAATTATATCCCTTGCGATTTATATTCTCTCATGTAAAATTTTGCTAATTATTATATTCTATCAACTAATAAGACAGGGGGAAGATTCAATCATGAAAAAATTATTTATCGCGATTATATTATTAATTTTCTCGTCGGCTTGTAATGCGAGTGAATCTAACTGGCCTTCACATTTGCGCTTTATGTCAGGTCCTAAGGGCGGGAACTGGGCGACACTCGGAACGGCATTATCAGAAATTTTTACTAAATCGGGACTTCCTGAGACAATCAGCGTGTCAGGTGCAGGAGTCTCAAACATTTTAAACACTCATGCGAGACGGGCGGATTTCGGATTCTCTGTAACGTCATTACTCGGAGCGGCTCTAAAGGGTGAGGCTGATTTTAACGGGCGTGCAGTAAACAACGCAGTAATCATGACAAATTTATATACTCAATACACATATTTTGTGATTCGCCGAGATTTTGCCGTGAAAAATAAAATTAAATCTCTTGATGACATAATAGACCGTAAAATTTCAATGAGATTTGCGACTCTTAAGCCCGGAACTAGCTCCGAATTTGTAATTAAAGCATTATTTGATAAAGCATTCGGGATTGACTACAAGAAAATTTTTATCGAATGGGGCGGAAGTGTTGATTATTATTCATATGAGGCCGGAGCTGATTTGCTAGTGAATAATATTATAGACTGCTTTGCGTTCTCGGTCGGGAAGATTGCGCCGATTATTACGAGCATTGAAGACAGAACGGATATAATTTTGCTGCCAGTGAGTCAAGAATCATTAAATAAATTATCTGATGCATATGGAACAGTAACACTTGAGATCGAGCCGGGAATTTATAAATCACTCCCAGCAGGCAGCGGCCCCGTTAAAACAGTCGGAGATTTTACCTGTATAGTAATTCGTAAGGATTTGCCGGAGAGTCTTGTTTACGCGTTGAATAAATCAATCTGGGAGAATAAAAAATTTTTGTCCGAACGAGTCCAAGATATGCAAGAATTAACGCCTGATACAGCACTCCCCGAAAAAGTTCAGGCACATGAAGGCAGCTTAAAATTTTGGAACGAGCATAAATAATAAAATCTTCCCGGGCTTGTGTGTAAACTCGGGAAGAAATTTATTTAGTATCGCGTTGTGTTGCTTAAATGAGAGAATAAGAAAATTTATTTAGTTTTCCATAATTCCCATTTAGACTGGTCAGTGTGTAAAAGATGATGCGATTTTTCACCGAGCGGCTTCCCTAGATACTCTTTATAACACTGAATAATTGAAGGATTCTCATGTGAAAATCTCAGCGTCATTTTTTTGTCCATATCTAATAAAATTTTGCCGCGTCCTTCTCCGAGTTCTTCTCCCTCGTGAATGGGCTGCCCGCCTCCGCCTGCACATCCCGTCGGACATGCCATACACTCAACAAAATCATAATGGACTCTGCCCGCTTGAATATCTTCACAAAGTTTTCTAATATTGCCCAGTCCGTGAACAACTGCAATTTTTAATTTTGCGCCTGCGATTTCAAATTCAGCTTCTTTTCTGCCGTGATAATCACGTACATAATTAAAAGCGTCCGGATCTGGATTCTTGCCTGTTACGAAATAATACGCTGTTCTTAATGCAGCCTCCATAACTCCGCCTGTTGTGCCAAATATATGGCCTGCTCCTGACGCTGTACCGAGCGGCGAGTCAAAGTCTGAATCCTTCAAATCTTTAACATTGACTCCTTCAGATCTTATAAGCCTGTCCATCTCTCTAACTGTCAAGACTGCATCAACATCGCGCGCTCCTGATGAGTTCATGCACTCAACAGCACACTCATATTTTTTCGCAGTACACGGCATAAATGAAACGTGATAAATTTTATCCGGCGTAACTCCTAAAATCTTAGCGTACCATGATTTTATAATCGCTCCGAACATTTGCTGAGGTGATTTCGCGCTTGATAACTGCGGCACTAAGTCGGGGAATTCCATTTTTATGAATCTAACCCAGCCCGGGCAGCATGACGTAAACATCGGGAATTTCTCATTTTTCGCATTCTTGAGTTTCTCGACAAATTCGCTGGCTTCTTCCATAATAGTCAAATCAGCCGAGAAATCAGTATCGAACACATAATCAAAGCCGACTGCTCTTAATGCACTCGCGAGTCTTGTTGCTGTTGCCTCGTCATGAGTGAGTCCTAACTGTTCGCCCCATGAAGTTCGCACGGCCGGAGCTACTGAAGCAATCATAATTTTATCGCCGTCTGCAAAAGCGTCTCTAACTTTCTGGGTGTCATCACGTTCAACGAGCGCACCGACTGGACAATGTGTTATACACTGGCCGCATACTGTGCAGTTAATTTCTGTTATGTCTTGACCGCCTCGACAGTCTACTAAAGTTTGAGAGCCTGATTTTGCTACGTCCCATACGTTCATATGCTGTACTTTTTCGCATATTTGCACACAGCGCATACACTTAATACATTTTTCGTCTTTACGAATCAACGGGAATTCTTGATTCCAGTCTAAATGCTTTATGTCTTCATGATATGGGAATTCAGTAATGCCGAGATTGTTTGCTATGCTCTGTAATTCGCAATTTCCTGAACGTGCACACTCCGGACATCTTGCACTATGCTGTGATAATAGGAGCTCAATATTAATTTTGCGTGCCTGCCTGACTTTAGGAGAATTTGTGCGAATCTCCATTCCCTCTAAAACTTTCGTGTTACATGACGCAACGAGCCTGTCAAGCCCGACTATTTCAGCAACACACACACGACACGCGCCGATCTCGTTTAAATCCTTCAGATAACATAAATGCGGAATATTTATATTATGCATTTTCGCGGCTTCAAGAATCGTTATATTTTCGGGAACTTGAAGTGCTGTACCGTTAATCTTTATATTTACCATCGTAATTCACGGCCTCCCCTGAATGTGCCAAAGCCGTATTTATCACAGCGCAGACACCTGTTAGTCTCTTGTTCCATTTCTTCTTGAGTCATACTTTCTTCAACGAGGCTGAAATCTTTAACTCTCTCATCAACTGAACGTTCACGCAATTTGACTCGTCCGCATGCCGGCCTGTTATGCGGTACAGGTTCGGGAATATCAACGGGAAGCTCTATTAAATGATTAAAGCCTAAATACTCATCAATATTTGCTGCTGCGATTTTGCCTGCACCTATTGCGCTTATGACAGTAGCAGGACCAGTTACGCAGTCTCCGCCGGAAAAAATACCGGGCATATTCTCAAGTTCTTCACTGTCAAGAGTCTTAATAGTTCCTGAGCGCGTATTAACTGGAACATTCATAAAATTATAGCTCTCTATACCCTGACCGATTGCAACAACAATAATATCTGCTTCAATTCTAACAGGATCAGTGCTTGCTGCTTTAGGACTCGGCCTGCCGTCTTTAACAAAGCTAATCATTTGAGGCTGTACCCAGAGTGCTTTTGCTTTACCGTTCTCGACTTCTACTTTTTGAGGCGCAACAAGTTCGAATAATTCGCACCCCTCGGCTTCTGCGGCCATGACTTCTTCAGGAAGTGCTGTCATTTCTTCACGCCTGCGTCTATATGCTATAACTACTCTTTCAGCGTGTAATCTCATTGACGAGCGAGCGCAGTCCATCGCAACATTTCCGCCGCCTATTACAACAATTTTTTTGCCCGTGAAATCAGGGTAATTATCATCGCCGATTTTCCTTAAAAGTGTAACAGCTGACATAACGCCTTCTGAATCTTCTCCGGGAATTCTTAAACTTTTATCAGTGTGAGCACCTATCGCAATATAAACCGCGTCAAATTCAGATCTCAATTTAGCAAGCGAATAAGAATCTCCGCCGATAACTGTCTCAGTATGAACCTTAATATCGCCAGCTGTCAAAAGTGTTCTTATTTCCTCGTCTAAAATTTCTCTGGGCAGTCTATAAGCTGGAATCCCATAACGTAACATGCCGCCTAATTGTTTACGCTGCTCAAAAATTTCTACGCTATGTCCCATCATTCCAAGATAATAAGCCGCACTTATACCGCTTGGCCCTCCTCCTACGACTGCTATTTTTTTGCCGGTTGCAGGTGCCGGGCCTTCTCCTTCACGATATACAGGAACATGGCCGGAATTTGTTACAGCGTATAATTTCAATGCTCTAATATTCAAAGCGTCATCAACGAGTCCACGCCTGCATTTATTCTCACAAGGATGTTCGCACACCATAGCGCAGACACTAGGGAACGGGTTATCTTTACGTATTAATCTAACTGCATCGGCCTGCCTTCCTGCATTTATTAAAGCAATATAGCCGGGTACGTCGACATGTGCAGGACATAAAGATACACAAGGCACTGCCTGAAATCCCTCAGCCAAGCAATGACCTTTTTCAGCGTGTGCAATATAATCATCTCTGAAGCCGCGAACACCTTTTAATACCATATTTGCAGCCTCATAACCTATAGCGCAGTCCGCTGAATGATATATACTTTCTGCTGTTCGTTCGATTAAATCTACTGTTTTGAGATCTCCGCGCCCCTCGATTAAATCATCGATTAATTTTTCAAGTTGACGCAAACCCACTCGACAAGGTACACACTTCCCGCAAGTCTGAGCCGAATAAACTTTTAAGTAACTGCTCGCCAAATCTAACGGACAAAGCCCGGGCGGTGCACCCTTTACACGCCTCTCTAAGTCCGCATGAAGTGAATTAGCCGTTGCCTGAATCTCTGTCTCAGGTCTAATTACAAGACGACTCAAAAAATTACCCCCCTTGATAACATAGTAAAATTTTTTATTGAATCTAACACAAAGTATTATACTATGCAGGAGGCTTATTTATAAATTAATCGCCGTCTTCTTCTATAATTTGCCCTCCGAACAGTTTATTAATTTTTTCAATCTGCAAATCTTCCCCGATTACTACAATATCAGAATTACTATTATTATTTGCGCCGGTTATCTCGTAGAGTCCATTAACAACGCTGAAATTTATAGACTCGTTTGGAGTTAATGCGAATCCTTTTGACCTCACTATATCGCCGTAATTTCCTGATAATAAATTTTCTAATTTATATATAAGCTCATCGGGTGAAGAGATATTTATATTTGTGAGTGCTAGACTTGATAATTTTGCTTCAGGAGTCGGCGCGGGAGTTTGTGATCTGCCGTTTTTCAGGGTCAATAATTCCAGCCATTTTTCACGCGGCCACTTTGAATAATGCTCACACGGGAAATTTATATTATTATTAATGCCTAGTAAATTATGAATCTCGTTAAAATCTTCAGGGGATAAATTTTCAGATTTCGATAATACAACAGTTCCCGCCGTATTTAATTGATCGTTGAAATATTCGGGGTAAAAATTTTTTTGCGAGATAAAATTTTTTGAGTCGACTATAACAACAGGAGCTAACACGCCTATATTCTCGTATGAAATTTTGCGGAGACTCTCTAAGATTCTTGACGGCATAGCAACCCCGCTCGGTTCGACAATTATATAATCAGGATTTAAACTATTTGCTATGGTCATGACTGAAAGCGAGAAATCCATATTCATAGAACAGCATATACAGCCCTCAGTGAGTTCGTAAATTTTCATGCTGTTATCGCCCTGATTTAATAGTTTGCTGTCAATATTTGAGTTCCCGAACTCGTTTTCTACGACTACAAATTGCCGGCCGGTCGCGTGAGTCATTGCTTTAATAAAACTTGTCTTGCCTGCTCCTAGAAAGCCGCTGATTATTAATACTTGCATGATGATTATTATATAAAGAAAAACGCCCCGTTATTCACAGAGCGTCATATATTTATGAAATTTTTGCGAATTAAAGCACAACTACAGGCTTAATCAAATCTGCGGGCTTGTTCTTCATGAGCATTAAAGCGTCTTCTACATGCTCAAAGCCTTTGAACGGGTGAGTAATTAATTTCTTGACGTTCAATTTTCCGCAAGCTACAAGACTGCTTAACTTTTCGAGCCTCAATCTTCCGCCGGGCATGAGTCCGCCTGCAATTACTTTATTTGCCATTCCGCAGCCCCATTCAACTCTGGGAATAGTTACATATGTGCCGCTGCCGAGATAGTTTACATTGCCGATTCTTCCGCCTGCTTTTAAGCATTTAATTGCCGGTTCGAATGTCTCAACGCCGCCGCCTGCGATAACAACTTTGTCAACGCCTTTATTTCCTGTGAGCTTCATAACTTGCTCGTCAATGCTGCCGTCTTTATAGCCTATAAAGTCAGTTGCTCCGTAAAAAGCTGCTGCTTCTCGGCAAACTTTGCGGGTTCCTACACAAATAATTCTGCTTGCTCCGTGAAGATTTGCGCCTGCTACTGCCATTAAACCGACGGGGCCGATTCCTATTACTAAAACTGTGTCGCCGAATTCAACCTGTGCAAGTTCAACGCCGTGAAATCCTGTAGGTACCATATCGGACAACATGCAAGCCTCTTCGGGTGAAATTGAGTCGGGAAGATGTGCTAAATTTGAGTCTGCCTCGTTCACATGGAAATATTCACCAAATACGCCGTCTTTAAAGTTTGAAAATTTCCAGCCTGCTAACATTCCGCCTGAATGCTGGGCAAATCCGCCCTGTGCCTCAAGTGAACCCCAGTCAGGTGTAATCGCTGCGACCATTACGCGATCTCCGGGCTTGAAATCTTTGACTAGTGCGCCGACCTCGTCAACTACTCCGCAGCCCTCATGACCGAGAATCATATTATGACGATCTCCAAGTGCACCCTCCCAGACTGTGTGAACGTCGCTTGTACAAGGTGATAAAGCAAGGGGCCTGACTATTGCATCAAGCGGACCGCACGCGGGGCGTTCTTTCTCGATCCAGCCTGACTCGCCGATCTTCAACATTGCATAACCTTTCACGTTTTAAATCTCCCTTCATGAATTTAATATATATAAAATTTTTTGTAGTGATAACTTTTTTGTTTATCCTGTAAAACTTTTAGAATTATAGCATATTAACTCACTACACGGGGGATAAATTAATTAGCGGATTATATAATATTGAGTCAGATTCATTTATTTATGATATATAACTCGGCGAAAATTTTTCACGAAATTGAATCACAATTTGCGAATTAGATATATAATTATCACAAGTTTTTATTATTAATGAAAGGAGACATTTTTCACGATCATGAAAAAGAAATTTGTCATCGCTTTATTATTAGTTTCTCTATTCGCGTCGGGTGCGTTTGCTGATCTCGTGCCCTTCACATTCTCAAGACTTGAGAGTGTCCCCGCTCAAAGTGTAATAAGACTTTCAGCAAATGAGACACTGCCGGTTTCTTATGACTTGAGAGAACACGGTTATGTGCCGGCAATAAAGAATCAAGATATATGGGGGACTTGCTGGGCATTTGGGAGTCTGGCAGCTGTTGAGACCGGTTATTTAAGGCAGCACTTATCAAATGATAACTTTCTCAATATAGCAACGGCCGACGACCTGAAATTATCAGAAATTTATGTTTCTTGGTTTGCATTCATGGACGCTGACAGGAAAAACAGATTCACAGTAACTGACAAGAAAACAAAGCAGCTCGCAAAAGATCCTACATATTCGCAAGTATTCAATAACGGCGGATGGATTTCGCAAGTCCTAGCAATTATAACCCGCGGTTATGGCTGGGCACCGATTGAAGAGAAAACAGGACTCCCATATAAAGATTTTGACGTAGAGAGCCCGGACGCAGCTGTAGCAGCAATAAAGAGTCATGATGCTTATCTGCCAACTGCCCTAAGAGTTACAGAAGCTGTATTTATCACGGACACTTCATCGGATATTATGTTCACCAGTGAAGAAGGCAGAAACGAACTCAAGAAATTAATCATGGAAAAGGGCGGACTTGCTATAGGTTATGCTGCTGCATTTGATGAGCGTTTTACAAATGACTCAACAGGCGCATATTTCTATTCAAGACAGGAAAAATCAAAACTTAAAGATGACGGCGCACCTGACGAGACAAATCACATTGTAGCAATAATAGGCTGGGACGATAATTACCCGATTTCTAATTTCAACAGTGCATCAATCAGACCTACAAAGCCCGGTGCTTGGCTGGTTCGTAACTCATGGGGCAATTATATGCAGAATAAAACAAGCGGTTATTTCTGGATGTCCTACGAGCAATACATTTCATACGGAACAGCTTTCACAGTTGAGTCAATCGACAAAAATATAATCACTTATGAGTATGACCCCTTAGGAGCTTGCACAGCATGGGGGATCACTGACACAACAAGAGCACAGGCCGCAAATGTCTTCAAAGTAAGGAGCGACGGCGAGTCATTGAAAGAAGTATCATATTACACGACTCAAAATGACGCAGAAGTTACGATTACGATTTATACTTACGGCAAGACTCACCCGAAAAACGCAATCACTTCAGGGACTCAAGCTGTAACTAAAGTAATCGGAAAAGTTCCGCTCGCAGGTTATCACACATTTAAACTTGATAGTCCTTTATCACTCAGCAAGGGAGACTATTTCAGCGTTGTTCTTGACGCAAAGAATCCTTCTTATGAATTCCCTCTCGCAACTGAAGCAAGAATTAACGGATATTCAGATTTTGCGGCTGTCTTTGACGGAGAAAAAGCTATTTTTATCTGAATAATCAATGGTTCGACGGTGCAACGAACACTACTAAAGCAAGCGGCGACAAGACAGTTGCTGATCCCATGAATTTATGCGTTAAGGCATTCACTACGACGACAAGCTCGGCTCCAGTCCCCGAACCTGAAGAAGAAGATTTCACAATCGCAGGAATTCCCGTTCAAGACGAGCCGGAATATACAGTTAATGAAAATTATATAGAGTCGCTTAATCCTGTAGTAGATGAAAATAGCTATAAGGGGCGCAAAGTTTCTCAGATTATCGCAGATAATAACGGGAAGGCATTCCCCGCAGGCGTTAAAGTAAAACTCACTTTGATGGATTTAACAGAATTTTACGAGGACACGCCGTTTATCGAGACTACTGAGAAGACAGGTACAGGCGAAATTGATAGAGAGTTAGACCCGCTATTTGATACAGCATATTCGCCCGATGTATTTATTCATTCTGAAGGAGTCTTATTCCCCAGCTATGTTACAGAAGTTACTACGAGTGCAGACGGAAGTGTTACTATTGACGTTGATAATTTCGTGAATTCTAACGGCCGTAAAAGAGAGATCCCCGCGGCTTATTACTCTACGATTTATGAGGCAGAATTAAGCAGTGATGATGTTGTAGGCTCTCTTAGAGTAATTGAGATTACAGAAAGCAAAGACGTTACACCGACTCCAACGCCGACTCCCACTCCTACACCTACACCAACACCCACGCCGACTCCTACTCCGAGTCCTGACTCAGGCGACGAGCAGCCTATTTACTTTATGAAGGGATCTAGCAGCGGCTGTGATTCGGGATTATTTGCGGGATTTGGCGGTTTGCTTGCGATTCTTTTCGCGGTGAAGTCAAGAAAGAAATAATATAATTTTCACGCAAGAATTTATATTGATGATTGAAAGAGTCTGACATTTTTGCCGGACTCTTTTTATTTATTGCAATAAGTAATTAATCAATAGCGTATAATAAATATAAATTTTTCAGGAGGGACAAAATCGAGAATGACTCGAAAATATTTTATAGTAATCGCGCTAATTAGTTCGTTAATCTTGTCAGGAGGCTGCGGAGGCTCAAACAGTTTTATATCACAACAGCAGCAAACAGAAAACGAGATTTTATTGCAATCCATGACTCTTAACGAGAAAATCGGGCAGTTATTCATGATTCGTCCTGAACAGTTAACAGCCCTGCCGACTCCCGTAGAAGTAGCAAAATCTTCAGGCGATAAAGAATTATTACCGGTAATGCGCGAGAATCTCAAAAAATATCCCGCCGGAGGGTTTATATTATTCGCGAAAAATATTCGAGATCCTGAACAATTAATTAATTATATGAACTCATTAGAAGACGCTTGCGAAATCCCCCCGATTTTTGCCATAGACGAAGAAGGCGGATTAATAGCCAGACTCGGAAATAATGAAAGTTTTGACCTTCCTAAAATTGCGCCCTTGCTTGAAATAGGCGAGACAGGAGACCCCGAAAACGCTTATAATGCCGGTTACACAATAGGAAATTATTTAAATTATTACGGATTCATGCTTGATTTTGCACCAGTTGCCGACGTAATTGACCCTGATATATTAAGTTCTGATAATCCAATCAGCAAAAATAAACGCTCATTCGGAAGTGATCCCGTTCTAGTCTCTCAAATGGTAAGCGCATTTCTTGACGGACTCCACGCTAATAAAGTTGCAGGCTGTATTAAACATTTTCCGGGACATGGCAGCACAGTAAATGACACTCACGCGGATTATGCGGCAATTACTAAGACATGGGATGAACTATTACAATTTGATTTAATACCGTTTATTGACAATTTTGATAATACAGATTTAGTAATGATAGAGCATATAACACTAGAAAATATTACAAGCGACGATTTACCCGCGAGTCTCTCTAAGCAGTTAATCACTGGCAAATTAAGAAATGAACTCGGATATGACGGCTTAATTTTAACAGACTCGCTTGAAATGGGAGCAATAAATAAATATTATCCCGCCGGTGAAGCTGCTGTGTTAGCTCTTGAAGCAGGGAACGACATTTTATTAATCCCATATGACTATATAGAAGCATTTAACGCCGTATTAAATGCTGTGAACTCCGGCCGGATCTCTGAAGAAAGAATTAATCAAAGCGTGCTGCGAATTCTTGATTTAAAGACTAAATACGAGCTTAAATAATATATTGACATGTCAGAGAAAAATATTTTGCTTCATATTTGCTGCGCTCCTGATGCGTGTGTGCCTGTTCCTGATTTAATTTCTGAGGGCTGGAACGTTAAAGGCTTCTTTTATGGATCTAATATTCACCCGTTCGACGAGTTTAATTTGAGACTCGCGGCTCTTCACAAGTTAATAGCTCACACGGGAATAAATTGCGAAATATTGAACTATAACCCGTCTGAATGGCTCGGAAAAATTGCAGGACTCGAAAATGAACCTGAAGGCGGCAGGAGGTGTGAAGAGTGCTTCAGGATTCAATTAGAGTCAGGCGCGTTAATTGCGGAAAAATTAGGCTGTGAAAATTTCTGTACGACTCTGACTATAAGCCCGCATAAAAACGTGAATTTAATTAATTCGCTCGGTGAAAAGATTTCAGCTCATCACGGACTAACTTGGCAGAGTCGAGTCTGGCGCAAAAATAACGGCTTTCTCCGTTCAGTAAGAGAGTCTAAATTGCTTGGCCTTTATCGTCAAAATTATTGCGGCTGTATATTCAGCAAGCACGCCACTTAAACGGAGGTTCTATATAGCCGTAAAATGCCGTGTCTTGGCCTGTACGTTCGGCCCATGCTCTATTGCCGAAATCATAGTGCCACCATTCTGACGGGTAATTACTGAATCCTGCTTCAGTCATGACTCGTAAAAGAGTCATGCGGTTATTTCGTGCTATCACATTTTCTTGAATCTTTAATAGTTCGTAGTCGTCAAAATAATTCGTTCGTGAGTGCTCTTCTGTGTCGTCAAATTCTCCGCCCATTGGCAATAAATGCCCCTGAATATCCGCTAAAGTCAAATCAACAGCCCCGCCCGTCAAGTGTCCTGATACGTCATCGGGATTCTTTGATGGGAAGGCTACATAAATTTTTGTGAGTCTTAATGCTTCCTCGTCTGTAACTCCCTTTGCCTTATTTCGCGCAAAAAAAGTATCAAATAAAAATGTCTGTAACTCGAACGAACGCCACCCGTCCCATATAACAAATCTTAAGCCATCGGATAAAGACTCGGCGGCCTGTAATAATCTTTCATAGACACTTTTACGCAGCCAAACCTCAGGAAGACTCCCCGGCAAATTTTCACCGTAATACCAGCTGCGAACTAAAATTTTTTCAGGATATAAACTTGCTCGCACTAAAGGCTCATTATTTTCGATTAGCTGCATTATTAATCGCCTCGTTCATTATAAATTTTACAAAGTCGGACATGCTGACTCCGGCGGCCCTTGCTGCTTTAGGAACTAGACTCGTTGCTGTCATTCCCGGTGCTGTGTTGACTTCAAGAATAAATGCCTTATTTTCAGGAGTGAGTCTAAAATCTGCACGGCTATATTCTTTACAGCCTAAAACTTTATGAGCTTTTACGGCCATATCGCTGATAGATTTTCTTGCTGACTCGTCAATTTCAGCAGGGACTATATATTCAGTTGCTCCGGCTGTGTATTTATTTTTGTAGTCATAATAGCCAGTGTGAGGCACGATTTCTATAACTGGTAAAGCCTCAATTTTTCCGTCATGCTCCCATACTGCACAAGTTAATTCGCGGCCGTTAATATATTTCTCGATCATTACGCTTGAGTCATAATTTTCACGAGCTGTATTTATTGCCTCGTTCAATTTTTCGGGCGTTAAGTCATGAATTATAGTGATTCCGACTGTGCTGCCTCCTGAACAGGGTTTTACGACAACATCGCGGCCAAGTTTCGAAATAATTTCGTCATAATCAGCCGGCAATAATAAACCTTCAGGAATATTTAAATTTTCACGTGCGAATAATTTTCGAGCCTGCCATTTATTCATAGCGTTAGAGCTCGCCTCAGCACCTGAACCGGTATAAGGTATATTCATTTCGTCGAGTTTTGCCTGAAGCTGCCCACCCTCGCCCCAGTCGCCGTGCATTGCAATAAATACCGCCTCAAAGTCTTTAATAATATTTATATCATCCATTGAGCGCAGATCAATAATTTCTACATTGAAGCCCGAATCCTTCAGTGCCTCGTGAACAGCTGCGCCGCTCCTTAGTGATACTTCACGTTCTTTGCCATCACCGCCGCAAAGTACAGCAATTTTTTTATCGGTCATGTTAATAAATTCCTCGTTATAAAAAATTTCCTGAATTATACTACACGTTTTATGCGTAAATATCTGAATTCGTCAAAAAAATTTGTGCGTTAATTTTGCGTATATAA
>JAFSWW010000120.1 GCA_017444345.1 Synergistaceae bacterium
AGCTATGGCAGCCTCAAATAATTCTAACTGTTTTGCTGCGTCGTCATCGTGTGAGAAACATTTAGGAGTATAACCGAGTACTGTAACTTTAGCGGCTCCGACTCTCTGTTCAGTTCCGTAAAATGGATTTGATGTTGAAGGAGTAATAATATAGATAATCCCCCCTGCAGCAAACGCACTTACTGCAAAGCAAACGACTAATAATGCGGATAAAGCGACAACAAGTAATTTTTTCATTACGAAATTACCTCCTGAAATATAAATATAAATTATTAAATTGTGTAAAAAATTTTGATAAACATAATATATATAATCAACTAAAAATTTTCAATGCGTGAATTTATGTATATTGCGGAAAATATTTTTAGAGAGTGCGAGGGCGTGAGTCAAAAAATTTTCGTGTTCATGTAAAAAATTGCGTGTAATAAAAAATTTTCTCCTGTGTTCGTGTTCGTGTTCGTGTAAAAAATTTCGTGTCTATTCATGAGAGAGTCAAAAAATTTTGCTGTTTTTCTTGTAAAAAATTGCCTGTGTGATAAAAAATTTTCTCATGTGTTCGTGTGAGAGAGTCAAATATATCCGCGTGAAAATCTCTAAAAAATTTTGCTGCATTTCTCGTAATAATAGGCGTGATAATTTTCTGTGTGTTCGTGTGAATTCGTCAAAAAATTTTGTTCATATTCGCGTAAAAGTCTCTAAAAAATTTCGCTGATTCTCCCGCAAAAATTCTCGCAAAAAAATTATAATACAACAAAAAATTTTTACTTTATGAGTCATTGCTATAACCGGAAAATTTTAATATTTCTGTAGCTGTAAATGTAGCTGTAAAATCTCTCTCTTAATTAATAAATTTCACGCAAATATTCTATCATGTATAATTATAATCACTCACAAAAAAATTTTATAGAAACGGGGTTATCTAAATTGTTAAAGGGTATTCCTGATGTATTATCCGGCGATTTGCTGAAGGTTTTAGCAGACATGGGACACGGCGACAAGTTAGTAATTTCTGACGGCAACTTCCCGGCGGCTTCAATGGGCAAAAATGGAGTAGTTATTAACTGTAAGGGGCTTGGAGTTCCTGAAATTCTTGACGCTGTATTGAGTTTATTTCCGCTTGATACTTTTGTTGATAAGCCTGTTACTTTAATGAAAGTAGTTCCCGGCCAAGAAGTAGAGACTCCCATATGGGACACTTACAAGCAAATAATCTCGAAATATGACGAGCGCGGAGAAAATGCGATTAATTTTGTAGAAAGATTTGACTTTTACGAGGAGTCAAAAAAATCATATGCCATCATTGCAACGAGTGAGAGCGCTTTATATGCCTGTATGATTCTGCAAAAAGGAGTAATTAAGCCGTGAAAGTTTTATCGTTCGGATCTCTAAATATTGACTATGTTTATAACGTGCCTCATTTTATAGTGAGAGGTGAGACTCTGGCGGCAAAATCCCTTAACACTTACAGCGGCGGGAAGGGGTTAAATCAATCTGTCGCACTTTCACGGGCCGGCTTAAAAGTTTTCCATGCGGGTGCAGTCGGGGAAGGGGCAAATTTTTTACTTGATGAGCTTGTTTCAGCCGGAGTAAATATTGACTTTATAGCAAAACTCGAAAATATTCGCACTGGTCATACTATAATACAACGCAGTGATGACGGCGATAACTGCATAATTCTTTACGGCGGAGCGAATCAGGCAATTACTCGCGAACAAATAAATAGAACTCTTGAGAATTTCACAAGCGGTGATGCCCTAGTAATTCAGAACGAAATAAACGAAATCGAGTATTTATCCAAATGCGCGCGTGAGAAAAATATGATTGTAGCCTTTAATCCGTCGCCTATGGACTCGAGTATTATTCCCGTGTTTAACAATGCTGATTATATTTTGCTTAACGAGATAGAGG
Source organism: Synergistaceae bacterium (assembly GCA_017444345.1). Lineage (NCBI taxonomy): Bacteria > Thermotogati > Synergistota > Synergistia > Synergistales > Synergistaceae > Synergistaceae bacterium. The sequence continues at coordinate 1,909 of JAFSWW010000120.1, forward strand.
CCGGGCAATTCCTGAATCAGGATATTACAAGCATGACTCCGGAAGAAATAGTCGGCGGACTTTGCGAAAAATTACCGGATTCAAAAATTGTCTTGACTCTGGGCGTGAACGGCTCAATTTATCGGGATAAAAATATAATTTGCAGGCAGGAAGCAATAAAAGTTAAAGCAGTCGACACAACAGCGGCGGGAGATACTTTTACGGGATTCTTTCTGTCAGGAATCTTTGAAGGTCAATCACCTGAATGGGCTATGAAATTCGCTGCAAACGCCTCAGCAATCGCAGTAACTCGACCGGGGGCAGCTCCGTCAATACCGTCAAGAAATGAAGTACTAGCAAAATTATAATAATAACGCCGGGACTCGCATAGTATGAAATGAGAATCCCGGCAAAAAATTTAAATATTTATTCCTGCATCCGTGAAAACTTTTATAACTTCATTTGCTGGCCTGTAACCTATTTCTTGAGCTATTTCTTTGCCTGTTGCGTCCCTAAATATCAAAGTCGGCACAAATCTCACGTTATATTTTCTCGCTATATCGGGGTTATTTTCGAGATATATATGTGCTGTATTAATTCGGCCGCGATATTGTGTATTAATCTCACGCAGGACTCCCGACATTTTCATGCAGGCCGGGCAATCTTGAGTCGACAACATTATAACCGTCGGCAATGAGGCAAATGCAGCAGAACATAACGCAAGAATTAACAAGACAGCTAATAAAAATTTTTTCATGATAAATACTCCCTTCATGTTGTTATAATTATTTATAGTAGAATAAATCAGCAGCTAAGAAATTTTCTTGTTATAACAGGCTGTAAACGCGGACTCTATAAAAATTTTATTCACTCTCCTAATATAATAAATTATAATTTAGGCAAATTTTAAAACTTTGAGCGATATTCTTAAATCCATAATAATAACTAAATTTTATTGCGCTATAATTGCATTTATATAATGATATGTAGAGATTTCAAGATTTTAATGCTCTATTCCGATTATAGATAAATAATTTCAAAGAAGGAGGGTAAAAATCTGCTGCATTCTGGCGAATAGAGATATATATTTATGCAGCAGTCAATATTATAAACATGGACGAACAAGGGAAGATTATTAGTTCCTGCGACATTGACGAAAATTTAGCTTTGCAAATATGGACACGCGGGAAGACTCCTAGACTGTCAATTTTTAACAAGAATAAGAATCAGCGCAAATTAATACATGTTGCATGGGTCGAGAAGCGCGACAGGACTCTATCAATCAACGGCAAAAAAAAGGGTGAAAATGTCTCGTATACTGTTCAGGATTTCGAACCTGCTATACAGAAAATTTTAGCCCTCTTTGCTGTAAATACTAATTTCAGAGTAAAATTTTTTACCGTTGTAGTAGATTTAGAGAAGGCTTTACATCATCCCGAATTTGTATCAGGAGCTAACGAGCTCGCTCTAATGTCTGAAGATAAACGCTCTTCTTTATGGATTAATGACTGCTCAGGCGATAAAGATGATTACCCGTTCGGAATTTTCCGGCCGTTCTTCCCAGTTAAAGACTCCGAGTCAGCCGTAATTATTCCTGAAAAATTGCGGGTCCCTTCTCAAGCTGCACGAGGTATTGAGGGCTTAATAAATACAGGAATCCCCGCTTCACTCAAGAAAGCAAACCCCGAACGCTGGCACTATGTAATACGAGTAACTGCGGCGGCCATGTTATTAGGATTCTCATACTGCGGCGGAGAAGGCATAAAAATGTCCGATTATTTATGGTCAGCAGGCGAGAAACAGAAAGCTCCCGGAAATTTGCCCGGTATGAAGATTCCCGTAAAAAAATTGTCTCTTCACGATCCCGCTTTATTGAAACTCGGCCATAAATTAGCGGCTTATGTGAGGCACTATTATTATATTGATGAGATTGATATAAATTACGTCGGCGACAGTGAGAAGGACGCTCAAGAAAGGGGCTTTACTAGATCGCGGCGTGTAGATTTCTCAACGGGGACACTGGGTGATGTGCCTTATCGAGTAACTTTTTTTGAGAATGAGACGATGGGATTAACGGCCTTTGGATGTTCTCCCAGAATGAACACTACAAGACACACAGGCGACATGATGATAACTATTCCGACAGAAATTTATAAAGCTGCTTTGCATAATGACACAATGGGCGGCCCTGATGATGATTTCTTTACTTTGACGCGTTTATTATGGGCTAAAAACTTTAAAACTTGGTACGAAAATATTAGGCCATATGTTAAAAGTTTTGTAGGACTGGTGAATTAAATGCGAGCTAAAAAATTTTTATGCCTGATAATATTATTATTGAGTGCTAATATTTGTTATGCTGACTCGCGGCGTATTTCAGTCGTTATATTTCCTGCGCAGAATTCTACAGAGCTTCAAGTCTGGGAGAGTAAATTTTATCCGTATGATATATTGACTCAGAAAATGAATGACTATTTAGAGTCAATGTTCAAGCGTTCGCCGTTTATTGACGTAAGAGTCCTAGACGAGGCAGGAATGAATCGCTGGCTGTCATCTTCACGGCGGGGCGATGATATGGCCGTACAAATGGAATTATTCAGCTCTACAATGCATGACAGGCACATAATCGGCAATTATGAGTCGGGCAAATTCTTAATACGCTTAAAAGTTTATGACACCGCACGAGCTAAACAAATCGCAGTCAAAAATGTTAAAGGCACTGACAGAAGATTCACGCTGGACTCGCAGGAAGATTTATTCTGGTTTGAGTCTACAGTTAGGGGACTCGGACGGCCGTTTACTGAAGGTTTAGACCTGTTTAACCTGACTGAAGGGAAGGACAAAGGCCAAAAAATGAGTCGTCCAACATGGGCGCAATTTAACGGGACTCCTTACTGGGAAGCGATAAAGAAAGCTATACAAGAGGCACAGAGTCAGGCAATGGCACAAATTCGCAACGCAGTACGCAGCAATGATCCGACCGATAATTTTGCAACTTATCAGACAGTAGGCAGAATCTTATCACCCACTAAGGACTCTAAACGAAATCACAGAAAATATATTATTTCGCTGGGAAGATTCGCAAAAGGTGATCAGGATTCAGTCAGAGTCGGTGAAATTCTTGACGTTGTAAGATCAGATACTTATATAACAGTGTCGCCTGAAGATCCAGTTGCAATTATTCCTAAATCAGTCGGCAAAGTCAGAGTCATTCAAGTTTTTGATGATAATGCTATAGTCCTCGTTATCCGCAGCGACAAGAAAGAGCCTGTACAGCTCAATGACTTAGTGATAAAGCGGGCTTCTACAGCTATAACAGGAAGGTGATAAACAATGAGAAAATTTTTAACGCTTTCAATAATAATTTTGTGCCTGATAGTAAATCCTGCTTACTCCGGCGGAGAACCTGATGACGACAGCACGCCCTATAATCCATATCCTGAACAGCCAGCAAAGCCGCAAAATAATAATGTTCAGACTCCGAAAAAATCTGTTCGCAAGGTCAAAGCAAGAAAGCCAGCTCCCAAGCCCAAACCTAAAAAAGTTATAAAGCCTGCGCCCCCTAAACCTGATTATTTACAGCAAGCAAAAATTTTACTTGAGCAGGGACGTTATAAGGACGCTAAGCCGTATTTACTCAAGGCCATTCAGAATAATAGACGAGATGCTAATGTTTGGTACTGGTACGGAAAATATCACGAGTATATCGGCAATTTTTCAGAAGCTCAATATTATTATACTAAGACAATACATTTAGATCCGGGATTTGAGCCGCTTTCACGAGTCGTATATTATCCTAATGACCCGTTAAAGACTCCCCTATGGGATCCCAGGAGACCCGCGAGCATTTATCCCGTTGCTACAAAGAATCAGGGAATTACGACAATCCCCCCGAATGCACGCGACAGAAATAAATATCCCGATTCAAATAATGATCCTCAAGTGCCGCATGTTCCTGTGTATACTCCGCCCGAACCCGGCTCAAGACCTGTTAACGGTGATTCGTGGCTGCCTTCTGTTTATGTTCCGCCCGCTCCTGACGAGATAGAGACTCAAACAAGAACGCCCGCATATGTTCCGCCGTCAAATAGTTCGATTATTGCTGAAGATAGCTCAATTTTTAGTCAAGTCTCAGCAGATTCTATTATAAGAATTCCTACAAGACAGCCCGAACAGCAAAATATCAGAGTCGACAAGCCGCTTTATAATCCCCCGGAGCCCGGCCAGAAAGTTGCAGCAAAGACTATAAAGCAAAATAAACCGGCCAAGTCAGCACCGGCAAAAACTCAAACAAAACGAGTCCCAGTTAAGCCCAGAATCAAGACAAAGACTCAGACTCGGACTCAAACTGTGAGGACTCCGGCAAAAAATGAACAGCAGCAAAGGACACCGACGACTCCGACTCGCCCGGCTCAACCTGTGCAGACTCAGCCGACAAGACCGACTCCGACTCCTCAACAAACGCCCGCGCCTCGTCCGACTCCGACTCCGATTCCAGCACCTGAACCGACTCGCCCGCTTCCTCCGAGAATTTCCGAGCCTGAACCCGCGCCGACTCCACGACCTCAGCAGCAATATTTACCGCCGGTGGGTCAATATTCGCCTGATCCCGGGACGATTTCAGAGACTCCGATTCCTCCTGTAGGTCAGGGCAATCAAGAATAATGCGGGGTGTAAATTATGAACTCTAAAAAATTTCTCGTAATAATTTTTCTTGTTATGAGTCTGAATATTAATAAATCATTTGCGGCAGATAAAGCAATTCTTGTAACGCAGCCTGCTTATCATTATATGAGCTTTCATGTTTACAAGCCCGCTAATTTGCCCGGTGATATTTACGCAACTTTTGACGGCTATCTTGTATATCAACAAAAAAATATCTGGTACTATGCTTCATATAATAAAGGCTCAATCACAAAAACGGGCTATGTTGTAGGCTCTGTGATTCCTCAAGTCGTCAAGCTCAAGCCATATAACGCGCGTATTTCGTCAACAGCTCCCATTTTAGACACTGAGTCAATAAATCAAGACTCGCCGCGAATTATTTATACTCCGCCGAGTTCAAAGCCTGAAGGATATAATATTTATTTGCCGAATAATATAGACTGGACTCAAAACGAAAAATTTATGTCAATAGGCAAATGGCAAGGAACAGTAAACAAAATCGGAGTCTTAAGCCGTCCTAAAATCCCCGTTGCATGGAAGGGCGATTATCCGGAAGTAATTTACGCGTGGACGGGGGCAAAATGGAAACAAATTTTTACGCGTAATAAATTCTCTAGTGCGTTAAGTACTTTGAGGCGCGAAATATATGATCTTACAATCGAGTCAAGAAAATCTAACTTGCTTTACTGGTCAGACGATGACACCCGAATTTTAGCGCAATATTCAGGTGCGTGGGCTTATGAATGGCTCGGCGTTATAAATTTACTGGAGAGTGATTAAATCATGAAAAAATTATTTATTGCGATTCTTGCTGTAATAATTCTTGAATCAATAGCGAGCGCAAAATTATATGTCGCTGAACCCCTTTTAGTTCCTGAGTCTCCTTATTCGGGAATGACATTTTATGTATACAAGCCCTATAACATGCCTAAAAACTGGTATATAACACTTGACGGCTACCCGGTGAAAAAGAATCCCGATGGGATGTGGGTATATGGCACGTCAGAAGGGCCGAATCTAGTCGCGACAAGTTATGTAGTCGGCTCAATAGTTCCTGAGACAGCAGGAATTACAAAATGGGTAACTGACGCTCAAATTTCTTCAATCAGGAGACTCCCCGGCGATGAATTTATAACAGTCAAGCAGGGATCTTATACGCGTTCACAAATGGCCGGCGATCAAAAAAATTCTACGTATATTCCCGACTGGGCATTTAGGGGCGATTTTATGGCAATAGGTAACTGGAAAGGAACAGTAGACAGAATAGGAGTTCTTGATAAACCAGCAGTCCCAGTGGCTTGGCATAGTTCGAGGCCGAAAATTATTTATATATGGACAGGGCGGTCATGGTATCAGATAGAGAAGAGGCCTTCAGAGAGTGTAGCAAGTTCAATCAGGCGCGAATATACAAAGATTCAAAAATTTGTGAGGGACTCCGGCTTCAAATGGTACGAGCAGGATATGCCCTATTTAGCTCAACAGTCAAGAAAATGGGGCTTTTACTGGCTGGGAGAAATTAGCGTAACGAAATAAATTTATTGATGACTCTGTAAAAAAATTTCGCGGAGTCATTTTTTGTGCGTTATAATTCATGGAAAATTTTTTTATTTTACGGAGGTTAATTAATGATTGCTAACTTACTTGCTTATAGCATGCCAAATTTAAATATTCCCCTTCATGATGTGATTGACTATACATTTAAAAATAATTGCGCGGCTGGTAATTTATGGCATAATTATCTAGCTTGTATGATTCTTTTGGATGTAAATTTTTTCTCGCTTTCATGTGAGAGACGACAAGCCCCCGACGGTGCATTAAAGGATATTGCGCTTAATGATTTCGAGCAGTATATGAAATTCTTTCACTATAAACGCGACACAATTATATTTAAGTCCGAGAAAACAAAATATATTATTAAAGAACTTTGCGAGATTGCAAAAAAATTAGCGGACTCAAAAACTCCTGAAGAATTCTATAATCATATAACGAGCTTTTACGAAAATTACGGCGTTGGAATCTTTTCTCTGAATAGGGCGTTCAAATATGACGGAGAAGATATTATCCCAGTTATTAGCGATAATATAAAACTTGCTGATATAGTCGGCTATGAGATTCAGAAAAATGAATTAATACGCAACACAGAGGCATTTATAGCGGGACGGCCTGCAAATAATGTGTTACTCTACGGCGACGGAGGCACGGGCAAATCTTCAAGCGTTAAGGCTCTCTTAAATGAATATTTCTCGCAGGGTCTGAGAGTTATAGAAATCTACAAGCATCAATTTAAGGATATTCTAAAAATTTCAGGCATGTTAAGAAGGCGCAATTATAAATTTATTATATTCATTGATGACTTATCATTTGAAGAGAATGAAAGCGATTATAAATTTCTCAAGGCCATAATCGAGGGCGGAATCGAGTCAAAACCTGAAAATATTTTGATTTACGCAACGTCAAACCGCCGGCACATAGTCCGTGAAATTTGGAAGGATCGCGACGACATGGAACATAACGGTGATATTCACAGGTCTGACACTGTAGAAGAAAAATTATCGCTCGCTTCAAGATTCGGGATTGCGTTAAATTATTCGAGCCCTTCACGAGAAAATTATCACGAAATAGTAATCTCACTTGCAAATAAAGCCGGATTAAATATTGAACAGGAAAAATTATTATACGGTGCTGACAGATGGGAGATTCAACACGGCGGCAAAACAGGACGGGCAGCAAGACAATATATTGATTATCTGCTCGGAGAAAATAAATAAATTGCTATAATATTCACGGAAAAATTTTATTTTGCATAATCATAGAAGGAGAGTTAAATTCGTGAAACTAACAAGCGAAGAAGTAAACAGTATCGCATTAGAGTCCCGTTTGCTATTAACTGAAAGCGAATTAGACGGCGCAGTGCGTTACATTAATAATTTTCTTGACATGCTCGACAGATTTAGAGAATTAGACTTAAAAAATGTTGAGCCTTTCAGTTTTGCTGAAGTCCTAGAGTGCCCGTTGAGAGAAGATAAAGTCTCGCAATTTCCTGACACTGAAGCAATCTTACACGAGAGCGAACACGTTGACGGATCTTATTTCAAGGTACCGCGCATTATGGAGGAATAAAATATGGAACTTTACGAATTAAATTTATGGCATCTCGTGCAGGGACTTCAAGACAAAAAATTTTCAGCCAATGAATTATTCGAGTCCTGCAAAAAAAGAATTGACTCATGTGAGGGGAATATTCACGCGCTAATAACTCGCACTGACGATTTAGCAGCAAAGCAGTTAAACGAGTCAAATTCCGGAATCTTGTCAGGAATTCCCGCGATCATAAAGGATAATTTATGCACTAAGGGACTCAAGACAACAGCAGCCAGCAAAATTTTAGGAGATTGGCGGCCTCCCTATGACGCAACAGCATGGAAATTTTTACGTGATTCAGGGGCTATTCTCATGGGTAAAGCTAACATGGACGAGTTCGCAATGGGCGGAACTTGTGAGAAATCAGCATACGGGCCGACTCATAATCCGAATGATTTATCAAGAGTGCCGGGCGGAAGTTCGGGCGGAAGTGCTGCGGCTGTCAGTGCCGGCTATGTTCCTTTTTCGCTCGGAAGTGATACGGGCGGTTCAATTCGTCAGCCTGCTGCATATTGCGGTGTATATGGATTCAAGCCCACTTATGGAATGGTGAGTCGTTACGGCTTAATTTCTTATGGCTCATCACTTGATCAAATAGGCCCATTTGCCCGGACAGTTAGAGATTTACAAATTATAATGTCAATAATTTCTGAATATGACCCTATGGACTCTAGCTGCTTTAGAGAGAAAAAGCACGATTTTACATATAACGAAAATATATCGCTCAAGGGCAAAAGAGTCGCACTTGTTAAAGAATTTCAGGACTTCACCCTTGAGTCGCCAATTTCTGAAGCAATGAAGAGGACTCAAAAGATTCTCGAAGACGAGGGCGCAATTATTAAAGAAGTCTCGTTACCAGTTATAGCACGTTATGCAGTTGCTTGTTATTATGCGCTGGCAATGAGCGAGGCTCACACGAATTTAGAACGTTATGACGGAGTCCGATACGGCTACACAGTTAAGGACGCTGTAGGAATCAAAGAAATGTTTGAGCGCGTGAGATCTGAAGGATTCGGCTCTGAAGTTAAAGCTCGTATACTTGCAGGAACTTGTTTAACTGAACCGACCCGCTGTGAAGAATATTACGTAGCAGCCACTAAAGTAAGGACTTTGATTGCTCAAGAATTTGCGCGTGCGTTCAGTGAGACCGATTTTATTTTGCAGCCAGCATCGCCCACTCTTCCCGGAAAAATAGGTGTCTCCGATTATAATCCATTAAAAGAATACGAGGCCGATTTATATACGTTGCCCGTGAATTTAGCGGGATTGCCGGGGCTTTCTTTCTTTACTGGGTATTACGGAGATTTGCCGGTCGGGTTGCAGTTAATCGGCGCAAGATGGAGCGACACGGATTTATTGAACGCTGGAATCATTATCGAGCGTCATACAGGGTCGCCAAAAATCGCAAATGAGGGAGTGAAATGATCATGTCTGAATTAACATTTACGCCCGTAATCGGAATAGAGATTCATATAAGACTCAAGACTGATACAAAAATTTTCTGTTCGTGTTCAACAAATACAGATGTCCCGCCTAACACTCATATTTGCCCGATTTGTATGGGTTTGCCCGGTTCATTGCCGCATTTAAATCACAACGTAGTAGAGCAGGGAATGCTCGCAGGAATGGCCTTAAATTGCACAGTTCAGCCTAAATCTTTATTTTTCAGAAAGTCATATTTTTATCCCGACTTGCCAAAGGGTCATCAAATAAGTCAATGCGATCTGCCAATCGTTGCTAATGGATATATAGAAGTCCACGACGAAAACGGGAATCTCAAGAAAATCCGCGTCCATCATTTGCATTTGGAGGAAGATGTAGGGAGTCTTCATCATAGCGCGTCGGACGGAAGACTTGAGGGGGCTGATACTTCATACGTTGATTATAATCGTTCGGGAATGCCGCTCGCTGAAATCGTCTCAGAACCCGATGTATCTTCAGCACGTGAGGCAGTAGAATATGTTACGACTCTAAGAAGGCGCGTTATTTATTCGGGAGCTTCTGACGTTGAACTCGAAAAAGGTATGATGAGATTTGACGCAAATGTTTCAATGAAGTGTTCAGACGGCCGCTGGGGTCGTAAAGTTGAAGTCAAGAACATGAATTCATTTAAGGCACTTGAGCGCGCTATTGAGTTCGAAATCAAGCGTCAGAAAAAATTAATGCTCGCTGGTGAAGAAGTCAAACAGGAGACCCGCCACTGGAACGACGCAAAGGGAGTTACTACGGCATCACGAGTTAAGGAATTTTATCGCAAATTCATTGTTGAGCCTGATTTACCGCCGTTATTTATTAATCAGGAATGGATCGACAAAATGAAAGCAAAGATGCCGGAAATGCCCGACGTTAAAGCAAATCGCTACGTGAATGAATATAATTTACCGCGTGAAGTTGCTGACGTAATAACAGATGACAAAAATTTAGCTGCATATTTTGAGTCATGCGTCAAAGCCGGTGCTAATCCCGTTAGAGCTGCTCACTGGGTGCGTACTGAAGTTTTGCGCGTAATGAACGAACGACAGCTAAAAATTTCGGATTTCATGATTTCACCTGATATTTTAGCGGGACTTGTTGCTAGAGTCGACGAGGGCAAATTGTCAACTACTCAAGGCAAAGAAGTATTTGATTACATGTGCGCTAATAATTGCAGTATTGACGAGGCTATTAATAAACTCGGAATAACTGAAGGCGGAGTCGCCGGCAATGCTTTAACGGAAATAATAAATAATGTAATCAAAGCAAATTCCGATGTTCTCGACGAAATTAAATCAGGTAAGGACAAGAAGGGCAAGAAGTTAAAATTTTTACAGGGTCTAGTCATGAAGGAGACTAAGGGGCAGGCCAAGCCTCAGGAAGTCGCCGCAGCAATTGAAGCAGCAATAAAATAATATAATATATCTTCCCCTTTGTGAGTGATTGCAGAGGGGAATTAATTTTTTAGCTAGAATAATAAAATTTTTACGAGATTTATAATTTTTTCGATTGCGCAGAATCTTGATAAATAATGAGTCTTGATTATAGCATTGATTCGTGTTAATTTGTTATAGCTGTAAATCTTTAAATACTCGTCAAGATAATTCAAATTTTCGCTCTTAATTTGTCCTGAATATCTCTCACGGAAAAATAATAATCTTGCTTTATCCTGATAAAAAAATTGCTTTGACTGCTTAAATTTTCGTATGGGCGAATTAATTATCAAATATAAACGTTTGAAAATATTTATTTCCTTGCCTCCGATTGAATTATCCGTGTGAATTCGATAATAAATTAATGCCTTGTTTACATGAGACACGACTCCGCAAGCCGACGCATATAATACCGCCCACCAGTCATGAAGATTTATATTTGAGTCATATTCGCCTAAATTCGAGTATAATTCACGGTTAAGCATTTCAGTACAGCCGCTCGCACAATTTCCGGAGATTAATTTTTTGAAGTCATAATCTGATTTAGTTATATTTATTGCCATGAATTGATTTAGAGTCTTTAAATCAGCGTCAACTCTTTCAAGCCCGGTAAATACGCAAATGGGCACGCCGGGATTTTCACGTTCGCAAATTTTCATGTGATCAAGAGTGATTTTAACTTTATCGGGCAGCCAGTAATCATCTTGATCCGAGAACATTATATATTTTGCGCTCGCATATTTTATTAGCTGGAAAAAATTTTTTGTCGGGTGCCTGCATATTTCATTATCGTGAATAATTATAATTTTATCGGGATATTTGCGCGAATAATCTTCAATAATTTCGGGCGTGTTATCTTGTGAACCGTCATCACGTATAATTATATTGAAATCCTGAAAATTTTGCGCCAGAATCGAGTCAATCTGCTGTGATATAAATTTCTCACCGTTATAGCTTGCAAGTAATATATTAATCTCAGGCATAATAATTTATTTAAAAGTTGATTCTAATTCCCGTAATGCCTCAGCCTCTAAAAATTTCGACGCTTTGAACATTATTCCCGTAATAAATCGTGATGAGTCTTTAGTCCCGAATGATTCCGCGAGTCTCTTAGCCTCACTCATTGCAGACTTAACAGGCAGCGACTTTATAATAAATCCCTCAAATATCATTAACCGCAAAATTGTCCGGTCTACAATGTCTATGCGTTCAGGCCTCCACCCCGTTATGATTCGCAGTAAAAGCGAGTCAATTTCATTTTTCCTGCTGGATACTTCATAAGCTAATTTTTTGCAGTGTGCTTTAACTTCCGGTTTGTCATTGTGCGTTAATTCGTCATTGTTAATAAATAATTCAATTGCTGTATTAAAATCTTGATTCTGATTAATTTCAAGCGAAAACAAAAATTGTAAAGCAAGCTCCCTCGCTCGGTGAAGTGCATCAAATTTTTTGCCGATGTATTCTCTCATGTTGTATTATGCGCTCCAAATTTTATTAGTGATAAATGCAAAAGTTTTTACTACAAACCACGCCGCCGATCCCCAGAATAATGTCCAGAAAAAGCCTTCAAAGCCCGCCGTTATTATTATCGTAAAGCATGAAGCAACGCCCGCCCATGTCCATGTACTGCGCAGAAGTGAAGACAGCCAGTTTTCAGGAGCAGCCCATATTACTGTAGAAATAATGCCTAGTGGTTTCATGACTGATTTTAAATGCGACTCGATAATTTTTCTTGTTTCAGGTATTAAATCATCTTCGGACAGTACAATGCTTAAATCCGCGTCATCATTTTTTCTGCCCGAAGGTGATAGAGTTATGCTGTAAAGCCTGAGACGAGATTTTAACGTGCTGTTGATAAATTCATAGAGTCCTCCGCTTGAAATTCTTATAGTTCCGTAGCTCGTATTCTTCCATAAAAAATACATTTAATCGGCCTCTTCATCTTTCGCGGGCAAGTCTATATTAATCTGATAGTTATCGCCCGACCCTGCATAAATTCCCTGAACAGTTACATTAACTGCTTTGACATCATAACCGGTGTAACGCTCAAGATTATCTTTTATTTTTTCCTGAACGTCCCACGCTAAATCCGGAATTCTCTGGCCAAATTTCACGAGTATATTTGCGTCAAGGCTTATAGTTCCCTGTGTATGATCTATTGAGGCGCGAATACCTGTATTTTTCCGGCCAAGCCCGAATTTACTCGCAAGTTTTGAGGCAACTTTTATATTTGGAATCCCCTGAATAGTCTTTCTTGCAAGTTCAACTATAACATCCCCGGAGATATGAATTAATCCGCCGTTATTTGCTTTATCGTCTCTAGCTGGCATTGTTTAATGGATAAAAAATTAATTTTTCTTTGCGCGCTCAAGATAAAGTCCTGTGCGTGTATCTACAACAATATCTTCTCCGGGTTCGATAAAAACAGGAACAGTTACAACGAGTCCAGTCTCAAGAGTCGCAGGTTTTCCGCCGCCTGTTACTGTATCGCCCTTAAAGCTCGGAGGGGTCTCTACAACTTTCATTGTTACACTTTTAGGCAGTTCTATGCCCATGACTTTACCCTCGAAAAATTCAAGCTGAATCTCAAGATCATCAACTAAATATTTTGCCGCGTCGCCTAAAACTTGCGGAGATAAACGCATTTCTTCATATGTAGCTAAATCCATGAAAACATAATCTTCGCCGTCTCTATATGAATACTGCGCGGGTTTGTCTTCGTAAATAATGCGCTCAAATTTTTCACCCGGTTTAAATGAATTCTCAACGATTGAGCCGGTTTCTACATTGCGTAATTTAGTGCGTACAACTGCACCGCCCCGGCCCATTTTGTGATGATCATATTCTACGATTTCCCATATGCCGTCCTGCCAGCGCAATTTTAAGCCGACATAAAATGTAGTAGTATCTGCTACTTGTGCCAATTTATAATTTCCTCCTGATAAAACAAAAAATTTCGTGATTATTATATTATATTCAAGCTATTTACTGTCAAGAATATAAGGCGTTACTACCATAACAACTTGAGTTTTATTTTTTTCTCTTGATCTCGTCCTGAATAAATCGCCAATCAATGGAATATCCCCTAAAACCGGAATCTTTAAAACTTGTCTGACTGTATTTTCTCTGAACAGGCCTCCAACAACAAAGGGCATTCCTTCACGGACTCTGATTTCTGTCTTGACACTGCGGCTTGAAGTACGTGGCATTTGTTCACCTGTGCTGCTTGTCATTGTGTCGAGCACGTCGCCCGTCTGAATATCAATTTTTAGATTCACGAATCCATCCCGCCCGACCCTCGGTGTAAAAGTCAATTTCGGCCCTACGTTTTCAGTCGACCATGTAACATTACCGGCCTGATCTCTTGCTGAAATATACGGGTAATCTTCAGTTAGGCTGATTTCTGCCTGCTGTCCGTCTATTGCAATAACAGAAGGATTTGCGAGAACTTTTCCGACTCCCCTGCGCTCCAAATTCGAAAAACTATTCGTTATAATTTTCTGCATATCAGTTACTGTGTTGTCATAAGTGATAGTGCCTGCACCTGCTGCCCACTGTATAGCGTACTCATTATAAATTATGTCAAGGGCATTTGCTACTTCTCTTGTTGCAGTGTCCGAGAACTCTAAGATACTCGCGCGGATCATTATTTGCTTTCCGGGCATGTCGATTTTATTAATAATTTCCGTAACTTCCTGCATTTTCGCGGGATTCGTCCTGACGTGTAAAGAGTGCAGCCTCTCATCAACTACTACATCAGAGTCCCGGATTCCCGAAAGACTCACGATCATAGTTTTTACTGCATCAGGTTTTGCGTAAGAAATATCAAACGTTCTCGTCTCGTCTTCTCCTGAAAGTTTATAGAGTCCTTCACGAGTCCCGAAAACTGTAGTATTTGCTCCGGCTGAATAACAGGCTATATTATAAGTCCGCATTAAGTAATTCAGGACTTCATCAATTCTGACATCTACAAGCGATAAAGTAATATTTACGCTTTTAGGGAATGAATTATCAATTATGACATTGCGGCCAAGCTGAGTCATGAACATTCTTATAACGTCCATTAAGCTGATTTCGCGCAATTCTATCGTAATTTTTTCGTCGGCATTGAATGGCAGCAAAGATTTCGGCTTTGTTACGACTTTTACGGGACTCGCGTTTGTCCTGAATTCGACATTATTATTTTTTGCTATGAGTCTTAGGCTGAAGCCCTCACGTATCTGCGAGAGTGTATGCAGCTTCAGGGGATTTGCTGTTGTTATCGTGATTGCTGCCTTGTTTATTAAGTCGTCCGATAAATTTTCGATTTTGAAGTCAGTTATAATCGGTATTGTTTCAGTGTATGCTTGAATTTCTGCGTTAAGTTTTTCGGGCTTATTCACGAGCGTATTATATAGAGTTATATAACATACATTATTATTAAATTGTATGAGAGGCTCTGAAAGTTTATCACCGTTGAGTCTTAATACAAATTCATCCGTGCCGAGCTGGTAAATACTGCAATTTGTCAGCACTGAATCAGAAAATTTTTTTGACTTACTAGGAGTCGTGCGTGCAAATAAGCTATCACTCCCTGCAAATATGAACGCTGTCAAGATAAATATAAATAAAAACTTTTTTTGCATTGATATATAGACTCCCATGAATTATTATATTTATGAACGCGATTATTATACGATTAAGCGATTATACATGCAAGAAATTACGTAATATTACTAGATAAAAATTTTGCGAAAGTCTTTATAACATGGCAAGTTACACACAAAAAATTTTTAGCGATTTCTGCACACTATAACGCCGCAAAACTCTTCACAATATGGCAGCTACACACGCAAAAGTTTATCCCCCGCATTGTCGAGTCCCCTCCCGCCCACCCGCCCCCCAATATCGATCCCCCGCGCAAAATAATTAAATAAATTCTCACACTATAATAAAAACGTAATATAATAGCTAAATTGTATATTTTTGCTTAAACAAAGAAAGAAGGGACATTACATCTTGCAAAAAATTAAATTCGAGACCGACTATCAAGAAGGCTGTCATCCTAAAATTTTAGATATGCTTTCACGCACTAATCTTGAACAGACTTCAGGCTACGGGGTTGACGAACACTGTGTACGGGCTAAAAATTTGATTCGCAAGTTCATTAACAAACCTGACGCAAAAGTTTTCTTTATGTTAGGCGGGACTCAGGCGAATACGACAACAATAAAATTTTTCTTGAATCCTGTCGAAGGAGTAATAAGCGTTGACTCCGGTCATATAAACGTACACGAATCCGGCTCAGTTGAGTCAACAGGTCATAAAATTTTGACATTGCCGAATCATGGCGGGCTGTTAGATCCTGAAGATTTGCGCAAATATTTAGCTGCCTTCCATGCAAGTGACTCAAATGAACACGCAGTACAGCCGGGACTCGTTTATATTTCTTTCTCGTCAGAATATGGGACTCTCTATACACGTGAAATGCTAGAAAATATTAAATCAGTCTGCAATGAATATGACTTGAAATTATTTCTTGACGGTGCCAGACTCGGCGTGGGCTTGACTTCAGAATCAGAACACGCAGATATTGACGATATTGCAAGATTTTGCGACGCATTTTATATCGGAGGCACTAAGAACGGGGCATTATTCGGCGAGGCTGTAGTATTTCCGAATCCTGAAATCTTTAACGCGAAAAAATTAAACACTTTCCGAACGTTCATAAAGCAGCAATGCGGGCTTCTAGCTAAGGGGCGTTTAGTGGGAATTCAGTTCGAGGCGTTATTTGATGACGATAATTTATACATAAAGAATGCGACTCACGCGAATAGACAAGCAATGAAGATAAAGCAGGCATTTATTGACTCAAAAATTCCCTTCCTGATAGAGTCATTCACTAATCAGCAATTCCCGATTTTGACTCTCGAACAGCATAAAATTTTATCAAGCAAATTTGACTATGAAGTTTGGCAGCCTTTGGAAGATAATAGACTCTGTGTAAGATTTTGCACAAGCTGGGCTACTAGTGATGAGTCAATCGAAAAATTATCACAGGAGATTAAACAATTATGAATCGTAACAGAAATCTTGAGAAAAATTATTCACCGGATTCAATTGAACAAAAATGGTATAAAAAATGGCTTGAGGCTGGACTCTTTGACGCAAATATAAATCCTGACGCAAAAGCATTTTCTATTGTGATACCGCCTCCGAACGTAACTGGCTCTCTTCACGTTGGACACGCATTTGATCACACTTTTCAAGATATAATGTGCCGAGCTAAAAGAATGGAAGGTTACAGCGTTTTATGGCTTCCGGGAACAGATCACGCAGGAATAGCGACTCAAAATGTAGTGGAGAAGGATTTAGCGAAAAAGGGAATCTCACGTTATGATCTTGGCCGCGAAGAGTTCGTAAAAAAAGTATGGGAATGGAAAAAAGTTTACGGCTCAAGAATTATCGAACAAATGAAGAGACTCGGGAATTCATGCGACTGGCGGCGTGAGAGATTCACTCTTGACGAGGGATTATCGCGTGCAGTCCGTGCTGTTTTCGTGAGATTATATAAGAAGGATTTAATTTATCGAGGGAAGTATATAGTAAACTGGTGCCCCCGTTGTGCTACGGCTATATCTGATTTAGAGGTCGAATACAGCGAGGAACAGGGCAATTTTTACTATGTCAAGTACCCACTGATAGAACAGGACTGCGGAGAAAATTTTATTATAGTAGCAACAACAAGGCCGGAAACTATTATAGGCGATGTAGCTATAGCAGTTCACCCTAGGAGCGAGAAATATAAACACTTAATCGGCCGTCATGTCAAAGTCCCGTTAACTGAGCGAGTTATACCCATAATTCAAGATAACATGGTAGATCCTGAATTCGGGACGGGCTGCGTGAAAATTACTCCGGCACATGATCCTAATGATTTTCTTGTAGGCTTGAATCACAATTTAGAGCAGATTCAAGTAATTGACTCACAGGGCATAATGAACGAGAACGCCGGCAAATATCAGGGAATGACCATAAAAGACGCTCGCACTGAGTCCGTGAAAGATTTAGAATCGCTTGGCCTGTTACTCAAGACTGAACAAATTACGCACTCTGTCGGACATCGTCAACGCTGCGGGACGACTGTAGAGCCGTATTTATCTGAACAGTGGTTTGTGAAGACAAAGCCCCTAGCCGAACGAGGAGTCCAAGCAGTTAAGGACGGCCGTATAAAATGGGTTCCTGAACAATGGGAGAAGACTTATTTTAACTGGATGGAAAATATACGGGACTGGTGTATATCGCGTCAATTATGGTGGGGACATAGAATCCCCGCGTGGGAGTGCAAAGACTGCGGACATATAACAGTCGCTGAAGTTGACCCTACAGAATGCGAAAATTGCCATAGCAAAAATATAATTCAAGAAAGCGACGTATTAGACACATGGTTTAGTTCTGCATTATGGCCGTTTTCTACAATGGGATGGCCCGACAACACTCCGGAATTGAAATATTTTTATCCGACTTCTTTAATGGTAACTGGATTTGACATTATATTTTTCTGGGTTGCAAGAATGATCATGATGGGACTTGAATTTATGGACGATGTGCCGTTCAGGGATGTATATATTCATTCATTAATACGCGACGAACACGGCAAAAAAATGAGCAAAACTAAAGGCAATGTAATAGATCCCCTCGTCATGATAGAGAAATACGGCGCGGACGCATTAAGGATGACTCTGGCGGCTTTATCAGTTCAGGGGCGCGACATTCTTTTATCGTCAACAAGAATCGAGACATATAGATTTTTCATGAATAAATTATGGAACGCTGCGAGATTTGCATTAATGAATCTTGACGACGACTCACACGAGATAAACCCGAATAATTTGCAGATGCACGATAAATTTATTTTGACTCGGACTCAAGAAATGGCCTCAAAAGTCCGTGAATTAATTGACTCCTACGATATAGGCACAGCAGCAAGGAGTCTTTATGATTTTGTCTGGGGCGATGTCTGCGACTGGTATTTAGAGATGTCAAAACCTGCACTCAAAGGCGACGAGGGAGAAGACAGGCGCAAGACTACAGCGGGAGTTCTTGAAGAAGTCTTTAAAGTTACTTTGCCATTATTGCACCCGTTTATACCGTTTATAACTGAAGAATTATGGGCGGCCTTTGGATATGGAGAAAATTATATAATGCGCTGTTCATGGCCTGAGTCTAAGCAGGAATTTATTTTTGACGGAATAATAGGAGAAATGCGAGTCTTACAGGATTCAGTCAGGGCTTTACGAAATTTGCGGGCAGAAGCTCATGTACCTCCGCAGCAATGGCTTAATAAGGCAGTTATACGCGTTAAATCAGACTCAGAGAGCGCGAAAATTTTACGTGAATCATTAAATCAAGTCTGCAATTTATGCAAGATTCGTGATGTAATTCTTGAGGAGCCTTCAGAGAGTTGGAATTATGGCGCGTCATTGTCTTCAGTAACAGGCGAGTCAGAAATTAAATTACCGGTCGGGGATGTTCTTGACGTTCAGAAGGAAATAACGAGATTGACTCAAGAAATTGCATTAATCGAGAAAAATATAGCGTCGAGTCAAGCAAGATTAAACAAGTCTGATTTTGTAGCGCGTGCACCTGCTGAAGTAGTAGAGAAAGAACGCAATAAAGTCAGTGAAGGACTCACACAAGTTGAGAGACTCAAGGCAAATCTTGAGAGCTTAAGCAAGTAAAAAAATTTTATGCCTTCTCGTGATTGGATAAAAATTTGCGGGAGGGCGTTTTTTTATGCAATAATCTGCACAAATCAGTGAAAACTCTGTAAAATGCCCGTCTAATCTCTTGCATAATTCATAAAAGCTGATAAAATGCAGGAAAGTTTTATTCAGGAGGTGTAATTAATGACTAAAGCAGAACTTATTGACGCAATCACTACTAGACTTAATATGCGCAAAAAAGATGTTGCTCCGGTCGTTGATGGAGTTTTTCAGGAAATAGAGGGCGCACTCGCAAAGGGTGATCGCTGCACGTTTGTGGGCTTCGGAGTTTTCGAGGTCAAAGAGAGAGCCGCAAGAGAAGGACGCAACCCGCAGGATCCTACAAAAGTCGTTCACATCCCGGCAAAGAAAGTCCCTATGTTCAGACCCGGTAAAGATCTGAAGGACAAAGTTCTTGACGCTCCTATCAGCAAATAATTTTTTCTGGTATAACTTGAAATCTTAGGCGGCTTTGTATTATTCAGGCCGCTTTTTTTGTGTATATAAATTTTTCGTGAAGGGAATTATATAATTATGCTCGAATTCAGGCCTTTACAGTGGCAGGATAAAGAAATTTTCACGCGCTATTATTCAGACTCTCCGGTTCATTATGCCGAGTACTCATTTTTTTGTCTATGGGCATGGAGGCACGCTTACCCGATTGATATAGCTTTTAGCAAGCAAAATTTATTATGGTTCAGATCCGGCGGAACTATTCCGGGAATATTCGGCCCTATTGGAAATTGGCGGGATATTAATATAAACTGGGACAATGAATTATCGCAATTTGAACGCGGCAGCATTATTTACGACGTGCCCGGCGATTTATGCAAAATTTTAGAGTCCCGCGAAAATATAAGACTCACTAAAGACAGAGATCAGCACGAATATATTTATGCATGTAAAGATTTAATCGCTTTGAAAGGTAAGGCCTTTGCACATAAACGCAACAGGGTCCGGGCATTTCTTGACGGTTACGAATGGGATTATTTCCCGATTAAGCGCGAAGATTTTGACGATATTATTAACTTTCAGGAAAAATGGCGCATTCACAGGGACGCAACACTGAATCAAGACGAGGCGGCTTCACTCTTAGACGAGGACGAGGCCATAAAGGAAGCATTAAATCACTGGGACGAATTTAATTTTATAGGCGGCCTGATAAAAGTTAATGATAATATAATTGCTTATACAATAGCGCAGGAGTTAGACACTCAAAATTTAGATGTCTGCTTTGAGAAGGCATTTGCTGAATACGCAGGAAGTTATCAGGCTATAAATTATTTATTCCTGAAAAATTTGCCGAAAACTTATTTATATATTAATCGCGAGGAGGATATGGGCGAGCCTGGACTCAGAGAAGCAAAATTATCTTATAATCCCGTCATGATGCTCGAAAAATATCAGCTCGAAATATTATAAATTTATAGTGAAAGCAGGCGGAAAATTAAATCATGATTTATCTTGTAATAGGCTTATTTGTTGCGCTGGCTGTAGGTGCATTCTTAAGACAGCAAAATAAATCTGCTAATCCCGAAAATAATTCACAGTCTCAATCTGAAGGCGAAGAACTTGCGCCCGTTGTTGTTGAGAATGAATCGCTGGATTTGCCGGACGATGACTCACAAAATGAAGGCGGCTTTATTCTCTCTGCACGTCCTGTAACTGACGCTGATACAGTATCAGGAGCAACTTATTCATCACATGCCCCGGCCGGTGAAGAGTCCCCCTATGGATTATCAAGCGAGCCCAAGAAAAAAGCTCAAGCACAATCAAATTTATTACGATGGTGCGGTCGTGCAGGCTCAATACAGATTAATAATATAGTCGTTCCCGGCCCTGTTGTTTACTGGTCAAACGGGGAATGCGCGACTCCTGAGCCTTCATGTATTGATGTAACTTTGCCGATTGAATTTCCTAAACAGGGCGAAAATTTACCCGCTGAAGGTGCAGAAAGTTACGCGGCAATGAGTCCATTACAACGGGGGATTTATTTAACTTGGCTGTCAGGTGCTAGAATTCAACCGCCTTTGCATATTTGTTATCCCACTATATGGCTTTACGGAATCGAACGCCGCACAATTATTGATAAATTAGATCTCGGTTTATGTATTAATGAAGCGTTTAGATTGCTGCCTCTTATGCGCTGGGAAGCTCTGACAGAAAATATTATCACGTTTATAACTTGGCTTGCTATAAAAATTTGGCTCCCCGATGAAGATTTATTAAATTTTTGCAGTCGTTTATCAATAGTGCCTGAAGGTTTGCTTGATATTTTGTTGAATTCTTACGCAAATTCTATGCTGCCCCTTCCCAGTTCAGTAGCTTTTACTGTTGCAAGGACTTCAAAGCATTTACACCGGGATAATGACCCTTGGCTGCCTCACTCTGAAGAATTATTACAGAAATTTACGCCGATCTATAAAGAGTTATGCAAAGGAGGGCTAATACTTGCAAAGCCTCAAGACACCCTAAAAATTTCGTACACGCCTAATAATCCCTCTATACAACTAAGCAAGAAAGATAATGAAACAGTAGAAGTGCCTGATTTCTTCAAGAATTTAACAATTTTCAAGCCCTTATTAGACTCGTGGGAGGTATTCTTGACCGCTAATAAACAATCTGAGAAATTGCCGGATCTGTCAAATATTGAAGAACGCCCCGATTTTGAAGGATTTATCAAGACTCTAAGGCCTGAAGGGAGCGAGCTGCCTTTAATTTCTACACTGGGCAATCTCGGAAGATTATTCAAGTTTAAGATTTCTCAGGACGTAAAATTAACAGGTAAGGAACGCAAGGCAATTGTCGACACTGCACAAGTTGAAGGCTGGCAGATTGTACCGGATTTAGGAATTTCGGGGCGGGATTATCACTGGGACGACAAAATTTTATTTCTTGAGCTTAAACAAGGGACTCAATTATCACAAAGTTATAGAGTAGCTTCTTTCATGCTTGAATTTATCTGCGCGTCTGTTGCTGTCGATGAAGATAGAGTTTTCGAGCCTTTAAGACAACGAATGAATGAATACTTCCCATTAACTGAAGACGATAATATAAGACTCGAATCACAAAAGCCGCTGAACTCCCCGACTCAATACGGGCCTGACTATTACGGCGAATTCTTGTGTGCTTGGCTGTCTGATAGTGAACGTAAAAGCGTCAGAAATTTATTAATCGATGTAGTAAGCTTTTTGCCCGAATTTAATAATAACCCTGAAGTAAATTCTATTGCGTGTGAAGTCTTAAAGCTCCGTGAAGATGAAGAGATTCCAGCCAGTGAATTAAGCAAGACTCCTAAAGAAAAGGGCCGCGATGTATTGAAGTTAATGACTCTGTTATTCAAGAATAATTAAATTTTTTGCTAGTTTTGCCCGGTGTTGAATTATGCCGGGTAATTTTTTTTTTGCTGTATTTCGTGATTTATTCTAAAAAAGTCCACAAAAAACTAACAAGGGTTGTGCTATAATAAAAAGTGTTCGATTCTTTTATTACACGTGGCTAGGAGTTAGTAACTTCTTTCCACCCTTGTTTTATGCTTAATTATACCATAAGGCAGGCGGGCGGGCAGTCATGTGTAAAAATTTTTATTCAATTTTAGGAGGTTTGCTATAATGAAGCAACGGAAATTTTTTGCGCTCGTTTTTATGTTGATCTTGTTATTCGCTGGCTTTGTGAGTGCAGGCTGCGGCGGAGGCGGAACACTTTATAATTTGCCTGATAATCCGGAGAGTCCCGATGTTCCCGTGCCCGATGTCCCGGAATTGCCGACGAGTCCCGATATACCAGAGACTCCCGAGAAAACAGATTATTACACAATTACATTTGATTCTGACGGTGGCAGCAAAATCGAAAAACAGATAGTTTCACAAAATGAAGCAGTTAATGAACCTGAAGAACCTTTAAAAGATGGCTTCACTTTCTTAGGTTGGTTTAATGATGAGGGCAGAATGTTTTATTTCGGAGAATCAATCGATCATGATATTACGTTAAAAGCTGAATGGCTAAAGACGGTTTCATCTACTCCCGAAGAACTTAAGATACTCGAAAATAGCGAATATAATAGCACTATGTCTTTATCGCTTGATAACGGCGGAGCATTGATTCATGTTGAAGTACAGTGCGTTACTGAAGGTTTTGCGATAATTGAAGCTTCAGAAGTTCAAAACGATCCAATGAAGAACGCGCCCGGTTAATAGGTTGTCCTGTTGAAATTTCTAACATTGGCGGATAAGTAAAAGAAGCCTTAATCACATTCTATTATGATCCGGAAAAATTGAGCATTGATCCTGATAATTTAGCTATTGTCTGGTATGACGAAGAAAATCAAATATTAACGCTCTTAAGCAATGATACTACAGTTGACAAAGCTAATAATTCAGTTTATGTTGTAACAAATCACTTCAGTAAATACGGCGTAGTCGATAAAGAAAAATGGCTCGAAATGTGGAATACTAAGCTTCCAGCTGTAAGAACATCAAATGTGCATTATAATATCGTTCTTGCTATGGATTGTTCGGGAAGTATGTACGGAGATGCTATGTCAAACAGTATAAAATCAGCTCAAAATCTCGTTGATACATTACGGGACGGCGATCAGGTTGCAATAGTAGCATTTGGCAGTTATTCAAGAGAAATATTACCGTCAACTATTATCCAGTCTAATACAAGAAATACGATAAAAAACGCTCTTGACTCATTAAAAGCTACTGACAATGATACTATAATCGGCAGTGCACTAAGTTATTCATTAAGATATGCTGTAGAAAATGAGAATTATTACTCACTTGTAATATTACTTTCTGACGGCAGATCTTATGATGTCAGTAATAATATATTTAATTCGTTAAATGAAAAAAATATGCGCGTTATTACTGTAGGGCTTGGCTCATATGTTGACAACGCACTTCTAACAAAAATAGCAGAGTCTACAAATGGGACATACTTTTTTGCTCAGACAGCAAATAATTTACAGGAAAAATTTAACGAAATCGCAGAAAATGAGTTGGGCTCAAATCTTGACAGCGACGGAGACGGCTTATCAGATTCTGCCGAGAAAGAAGGAATGCGCGATCAATGGGGTTATCATATAAAGACAGACCCGAATAATGTTGACGCTGACGAAGACGGTCTTAATGACGATATGGAAATAGGAGTATATGATCCCGCTACTAAAACTTTTACGCGACTTTCAGATCCAAGCAAAACTACAATTATAAGCAACTTATCCTATATAAGTTCAGCAAAGAGTGATACTAGTTATTACTATCCCGAAGACAAATCAGTGTTGCTTATGACTGTATTTTACGCAAAAAGAATTCTTGATTATGGCGATACAGAATATTTATACAAAATTCCAGAATCATTACAATGTGCTCGACAATATTCTAATAATTATACTGTTGTAGATAGCAAGTTCACATTTGAAGATTTGAAAGACGGAAGACGCAAATATATCTGTACAGTTATGTTATCATATAAAAATAGTCCTGGAAAAAATGATAATATAAAATGGAGATTATCTGCTCCGGGTGTTCGTTTTGTTTCATCAGGTACTAGAGACCAAGCGACAGAATATATCGAATGGGAACAAAATATAATATCAGATCCTGTTGGCAGTTATGATGACTTGGCAGAAAAAATAGAAGCCAATCTTGCAATGGTAGAAAAGGCTTTTATTGATATTTTCTCTAGCAATGCAGAGGCTGCTTTACAAAAAACTGATAATAATCAAGATCTTAAAAGTAAATTAGAATCTGTAAAGAAAAAGTTGGTAATACGCCCTACAAGTATAAGCACAGTTCCGGAAGAAGTATGTGAGGCTTTTGCACTTTCTGTGCTTAGCGGCTTCTATTCATCAGGCTCTAAATCAGAAAAATATAATTCAGATAATAGCACTCTATTTAATCAGCTTATAGAAGAAATAGGCAACACTGTTCAGAATGGTGAATTTAAAGTTGTCGTAAAAGAACAGCTTTACAGAGTTAAATATACAAGTTTAAATGCTCTTAGTACTGGTATAGGTGTAGAATTTGCATGGGTCTATCTTGGAGACAGCAATGCAAGTGTTGCTATTATTTCATGGGGAAGTTCATTCGAGGAAATGAAATCGGCTCTAGCAGGTTATTGTGCAAAACTTGCTGAACTTAACAAAGATATTCTTAATGATCTTGTAGTCTCGTATGTTCACGGTGCTTTTAAAGATTTGGGCATAGGACTAAATAAGAAAACAGTAAAAAATTTCTTTAAACTCGCAGAACAAACTATTAAAGCTATTAATGGAGACAAGGGAGCTATTAAAGAATATAGTAAAAACATTGTGGAGCATTGCAGGCGATAAGATAAGCGGCAGGGATAAAATACCTGATTTAATCTCTACAGAATTCAAGGAAGGGCCTAAAATTGTGAAATCAGCAGAGCTACTTCTAAAAATGCGCACAAGTGTAGATGATTTCAAAAATTCACGTGGTTTTTTGGGAATCATCGGAAATTTCTTTAATGGTAATAATGATGCCGCTGCACAACATGCTTTTGAAAAAGTCAAGACACTTTATCAGCAGCTCAATACTGATAAATTATTTGAGAAATATTTTAAGGTTGACCGTCCTCTTACAGAGTGGCCTGAAGGTTGGTAAATTCTCGTAAAATTGTGAAGTAAAATTTTCCAGTCAAGCGAGTCATTTCGTTCACTGTTATAATTTTTGCGGGATCGATCTGGCTTGCTTCTCCTGACTCAATAAAATTTTTTATCGCCTCACGCCACTCGTCAACATTTCCGGCTTTAACGAGTCCCCCCCGTGAAATTTCATGCAATGCGGGCAAGTCCGACGCTATAACTGGCAGTCTCATAGAAGCAGCCTCAAGAACTGACAAGCCCATGCCTTCACTAAGAGACGGAAATAATAAACATGAAGACTTTGACATGAATAATTTAACTTCTGATTTAGATTTGACACCGTGAAAAGTTACGCGCTGATTTAGATTTAAATTTTTTACGAGTGATTCTAACTCTTCACGCTTTGAGCCGTCGCCTATAATATCAAGTGTCCAGTTGTATTTTATTAGCCCTGATAATGCTTTTATTGCTATATCGAGTCCCTTAATTCCCGTTAAACGCCCTACAAATAAAAATTTTATGCTTTCTTGTGAGTCATTATTATTAAATATTTCAGGCGGGTTTATGCCATTATAGATAATTTTCACGTTATTAGCAGGCAAATATTTTCTTAAATGATTCTTTACTGATTCAGACACACAAATAATTCCGTCGGCATGTTTTAACGGAGTCAAGCCCAAATTCAACGAGTATAAAGCATGTGCAGTCATAAGCCATTTAACGCCGGTTAAACTCGATAACAGCCAAGCAACCCACGCGGGGACTCTCGAATGAACGTGTATAATGTCCCAGCAAAATTTTTTATTGAGCCTAGAAAGTTTTATAGCCGCATAAATTATAGTAAAAATATTTTTCCGGGCCGACTCAACGTGAATAATTCTGACATTCTCAGGAAGCAATGACTCAAGACTGCCTCCGTTAGTTGCTAGTGTGATTTCATGTTCGCCCGCGAGTCCCTGAATTAGATTCAATAAATGATATTCTGCTCCGCCCTCGTTAAATTCAGGAATTATATATAAAATTTTCATATTTGATTTAACAGCCATTCAGCCGCTCTCTTGGCCTCGTTGAATTCCATATTATGACGCTGTTCTTCAGGCTCTAAAAATTTTTCAAAATATGGGATCTCGCCTAAATCTTCAATTAAGCCTCTTCTCTTCATTTCGTCAAAAGTAGCGTCAAATTTCTGAGTCCCTCCGCCGAATAATTTTTTAACAAATCCCGTAGTTCTCGGCAAACGAATTAAGCCCGCTTTAAATCCCGCCGTTATTACTTCTGAGACCATAGAAATAGAATCCTCCGTAACAAAAACATGCGTGGCCTGACCTAAAATCGCAGTCAATAAGTTCATGTTTACATTTCTCGACATTAAATGCATGTGAGCTACTGAAGGATGACCCGAAAAAATTTGCTCGATTGCGTTCTCTACTGCTGTCCCTGTTCGTCTCGATGTCGTTATAAAAATTTTGATTCCCTCTATATATTGCAGCGGCGATAATATATCTTCTACCCATTCAGGCGTAATTTTATAGTTCGAGTCATTCCCGCCGATTATAAGCCCGACAACTTTTTTACCTGCAAAATTAAATTCTTCTCCCCTGAAAAATGTCTCTGATATTGCCCTTAAATCATCAGGATATATGTGATTAGGCGCGCCCAGTGTCGTAAAAATATGCTTGTCTCCCTTGTCGTATTTATCATGAGTGGGAATTATAGCAAAGTCAAACGGCTTCGTGCCAAGTACAGACGGAGTCATTATTACAGCGCATTTATTACCAGTCGCACGAGCATATGCCAAACAAAACGGTGCAGCAGGCCCGCCAGCAGAAATAAATAAAGTCCCCGGCGCAAAATTTTTAACTTTAACGCCCGCAGCTTTGAGCCAATTTGTTAAATATTTCTTGTCCTGTGAGTCTAGAGTGCTGCCTAAATATTTCATGTGTATTAATTTCTTAAATCCATGCAAAACAGGTACAGTTATCATAGGCTCAACTGTAACATTTGATAATCTTTTGAGCCAGTTCGCTACTCCCATTGATTGATGGAAATGTCCGCGGATTCCGTCGCTTAGTACTACTACACGTTCTAATTTTGGCATTTAATATCTCTTCTTTCAGGTAAATATATCATGATTGAGACAAAATCCATTCAGCCGCGCGTCTTGCCTCGTTGAAGTTTTTGCCGTGTTTCTGTTCAGGAAAATTTATAAAACTTGCAAAATCAGGACTCGCGCCTAAATCAGCAAGCAAATCTTTATCTCTCATTGAAGCAAATAAATTATCAAATCTTACAGCCCCGAATCCGAATAAATTTTTTATGAAATTTGACGCTCTGGGAACTCGAATAAGGCCGACTCTAAATCCTGCAGTAATTGACTCAGATACCATTGAGACGGAGTCTTCAGTTACTAAAACATGATCCGCTGCTCCTAACATTGCGGGAATCGGGTTAATTTCGGGCTCTCGTGAAGCTAATAACATGTATGCTAAATTTTTTGAATCAATAAATATTTTTTCGATCATATTATCAAGTGCCGCCCCTGAACGTCTTGACGTAGTAATCAAAATCTGCGAGTCTTTAATATCTCTTAACGGCATAAAAATTTTTTCTGCCCATTCAGGAGTCAATTTATAATTTGCATCACTTCCGCCGATTAATAAAGCTATAATTTTTTTTGTGCGGTCAAGTTTAATATTTGCTAAAAATTTGCGTGACTCCTCTTTCAAGTCAGGCCTATAAATATGATTAGGAGCTCCCAGTGTTGTAATTATATTTTTGCCGCTTGAGTCGTGTTTATCATGTTCGGGAATTACAGCAAAGTCAAAAAATTTAGTTCCCAGCACAGACGGAGTCATTATTACTGCTGATTTATTGCCTGTAGATTTTGCCAGAGCCAGACAGAACGGAGCCGCCGAACTCCCAGCAGAAATAAAAAGTGTATTAGGCTTGAAATCTATATCTATATCTGCACCGGATTTCTTGAGCCATTCACGGGAATATTCAGGACTCTGCGCAATTTTTCGCACAAAAATTTTTGTCATGAGTAATTTTTTGATTCCGGTTAATTTCGGGACTTCTATAATTTCTCCCTGTTTCACTTCCGCGAGTCTCTCAAGCCAATTTGCCACGCCTAATGACTGGTGAAAATGTCCCCTTATGCCGTCGCTTATAATTACAACGCGTTTAATTCCCTGCATTGATAATATCTCTCACTCTCTGTAAATCTTCGGGGGTATCGACTCCGACATTTTGACTCTTTGAGCTTGTAACTTTCACGCTGATTTTATAGCCATGTTCTAAAATTTTTAGCTGTTCGAGTGATTCTGCTTCACTTAACGGAGTAACAGGAAGACTCACATATTTTCGCAGGAAATTTATTTTATAGCCGTAAATCCCTATATGCTGATAAACCGGCAAATTTATTTTATTGCGCATAAATGGTATTAACGAACGAGAAAAATATAACGCTTCCCCTTTTAGATTCATGACAACTTTTACAACATTTGGATTAATATATTCGCTCTCGTCATTGAGTTCACGGCACAAAGTAGAGCACTCACTATTTATTAATAATTCTGCAATCTCGTCAATCATAACCGGATCAAGTAAAGGCTCATCACCCTGAATATTAATTACTGAGTCGATTTCTTGATTATAAAATTTTGCTGCCTGTTCACATCTCGCCGTCCCGTTCGGCAAATCTGAATCCGTCATTATTGCATTTGCCCCGAAATTCTTTGCGCAATTATAAATTCTCTCGTCATCAGTTGCTATTATTACATCAAATAAAGATTTAGACATTTTTGCTCGCTCATAAACTCTCTGAATCATGCTCTTCCCGCAAATATCGGCGAGGGGCTTACCCGGGAATCTAGTAGATTTATAGCGGGCGGGAATTATTCCTAAAATTTTCGTGTTCATTTATGCGACACCTGCCTTCAAAAGCTCGTGAATGTGAATGATTCCGACCGGTTTATTATTCTCAACTGCGATTAATACGCTAATTTCGTGCTGCTCGATAATTTTTACTGCCTCAGCTGCTAATGAGTCCGGGCTTATAGTTCGGGGATTTCTCGTCATAGCGTCATCGATTTTTACGTCAAATGCTTTAACGCCCCTTTTCTCCATTAAACGCCGCAAATCTCCATCCGTAAAAATTCCCGTCAAATTCCCTGACTCGTCAACAACACAAGCCGCCCCGTAGCCCTTCCCAGTTATGACAAATAAGGCATCTTTAACGCTGACTCCCTGATTTATAACGGGCAATCGTTCGCCGGTTCCCATTATGTCGCGTACTCGTGTCAACAATTTCCGGCCAAGTGAGCCGCCCGGATGGAATAAAGCAAAATCTTCACGCTTGAGTCCCCTCAAAATTGCCACTAATGCCGCGATTGCGTCCCCTTCTGAGAGTTCTAATGCCGCACTGCTCATCGGTGCTAATTGTAAAGGGTCGCCCTCTGATTCAACATGAGCATTAATTACTATATCGGCATATTTTGCTAGGGGTGAATTCATTTCGCCTGTTATAGCGATTAATTTTGCGCCGAGTCTCCTGAAATGAGGCAGTAATTCTACAAGTTCAGACGATGAGCCGCTGTTACTTATAAATAATCCTACATCTTCAGATCTTACCATTCCTAAATCACCGTGTAGAGCTTCGGCAGCGTGCAGGAAAAATGACGGAGTCCCCAGTGACGCAAGAGTCGCCGAAATTTTACGCCCTATATGGCCTGATTTGCCCAGACCAGCAACGACGACTCTCCCCTGACACTCATAAATTAAGCGCGAGGCATTTACTATAGAATAATCAAGACTTTCAGAAGCCCGCAAAATTTCTTGTGCCTCAGTCCGCATTAACTTTTTAGCAGAGTTTAATAATTCTTTATCAGTCAGCATTATTAATAAAATCCTTCACTGCATTATGAATCGCTATAATCTCATCTAAGAATCTAGGCATTTGATCAAGGGGAATCATATTCGGGCCGTCGCTTAATGCCTCCTTAGGATTCGGGTGGGTCTCGGCAAAAATCGCGTCAATTCCCACTGCTGCGGCTGCACGTGCTAAAGGAAATGCGAGTCTGTAATCTCCCCCGCTCATACCTCCGAGTCCTCCGGGTTGCTGTGCGCTGTGAGTAGCGTCAAACATAACAGGATAGCCAAATTCACGCATTGTAATTAATCCCGTCATATCAGATACTAATCTGTGATAGCCCATGAAAGTCCCCCGCTCACAAAAAATTACGTTGTCGTTTCCTGCTTCACGGCATTTAGCAGCTACGTAAATCATATCATCAGGAGCTAAAAATTGAGCCTTCTTAACGTTTATAATTCGTCCAGTCTTGGCCGCTGCTACTAATAAATCAGTCTGCCTGCATAAGAACGCCGGAATCTGAATTATATCAACGACTTCACCGGCTTTAACTGCTTGGCTGCTCTCGTGAATATCCGTCAAAACAGGAACATTTGCGAGTCTCTTAATTTCTGCTAACTGTTCGAGTCCTTTTTCGAGTCCCGGCCCTCTCCATGCGTGTATTGACGTTCGATTAGCTTTATCAAATGAGGCCTTGAAAATATATAATAAATTTCGTTCGCCGCAAATTCTTTTCATGAACTTGGCAACACGCAGACCGAGATCTAAATTTTCAAGCGAACACGGCCCCGCAATAACTGCGAGGCTTCCATCGCCTATAAATCTATCATTGATAGAATATTTCTTAACGCTCAATTTTACGCCTTACTGTCAGAGCCGAATAATTTAATTTTTTCGCGCACTGTGTCCTTGATTGCCTCAAAGCCGGGAGCTAATAATTTTCTAGGATCGTAGCCCTTGCCCTCGTTATCTTTGCCGGCCTCGATATATTTTCTTGTTGCTGCTGCGAATGCTAATTGACATTCTGTATTAACGTTGATTTTGCAGACTCCGAGCGTGATTGCTTTCTTTATCATTTCGTCGGGAATTCCTGAACCGCCGTGAAGAACTAAAGGCATTTCACCCGTTTTTGCCTGAACAGCTGCCAGAGTCTCAAATGATAAACCTTTCCAGTTCGCCGGATATTTTCCGTGAATGTTTCCGATTCCTGCTGCTAACATGTCAACGCCTAAATCAGCAATTTTTTTGCACTCGTCGGGATCTGCACATTCGCCCATTCCGATAACTCCGTCTTCCTCGCCGCCGATTGCTCCGACTTCTGCCTCGATTGACATTCCCAGATTATGAGCTACGTGGGTTAACTCTTTAGTCTTCCAAATGTTTTCGTCAATGGGATAATGCGAGCCGTCGAACATAATAGACGTGAAACCGGCTTTAATGCACTTGTATGCGCCCTCGTAAGTTCCGTGATCTAAATGCGTGCAAACGGGTACAGTGATTCCCAGTGATTTGTCCATAGCTGCGACCATTGATTGAACGGTCAAGAAACCGCCCATATATTTTCCTGCGCCCTCAGAGACTCCGAGTATGACGGGAGCTTTTAACTCTTCTGCGACTTGTAAGACGGCCTTTGTCCACTCAAGATTATTGATGTTGAATTGACCGACTGCGTAATGACCTGCTTTTGCTGCTTGTAACATTTCTTTTGCGTTTACGAGCATAATTTAATTCTGCCTCCTGATTAAAAAATTTTTGTAATATCTGAATTATATAGCATTTTGCGATTTATTGATTGATGATATTGCGTGAAATTTTTTTATTTACGAACGGGAATAAAGCACTAACGCGGGCGAGAATATATTTATTACACCTTATATTTGCGCAAGATTTATTTATTATACATGCATGAATTTATTAATGCTCAGAAAATGGAGATGATTTTATAATGTATCATGATAAAGAAAAATTTCTTATACTTGGAATCTTCATAAATGGCTGTGAGGCTGTTAATGACATGATAACCCGCGAACCTGACGGAGTAGAATTTTTTGCGGCATGTGATAATGAAAACGTGCTGAATTCCTGCAAAGCTGCTAAAAAATTTCTCGTTAATAATATTATTCAAGACGACCGGCAATTTTTCAACGATAATTTTATTGAGGCTGATATAATTTTTATAGTATTAGGCTCAGGAGAAAGTAATAAAAATTTTGCGCTCAAGATAGCACGTTCTGCCAAATTAAACGGGATATTAACGCTTGTGATTCCTGTTAATGCTCAAGAAATAAATAATAATGACATTCAAGAATTCAAAAATTATTCTGACTCTGTGATATTACCGTTAATGAATAAATATGACGCTTCTATGATAGTTAAAAATATAATTTACTCGATAATTAAAGCAGGCTTCGTAAATATAGACTTTGCCGACGTTAAATATATTTTATACAATACGGGCACTGCATTTTACGGGAGTTTATGCGTATCGGGTCATGATAAAATTTCAACAGTCAGCAGCAAAACATTAAACATGTGCGAAAATATACGAGGCTCGCGAAATATTTTAATGAATTTCATAACAGGCGCAAATATAACACTGGGCGAATTATTAGACATTTCTAAAATTTTTGAGTCGTTGATTTCTCCTGACTCGTTATTCATATGGGGTCATTCTCTCGACGAAAATATGAGCGATTCTATCACGATAAATTTTATTATAGGCATGAATGACGGCGGCTATAAAAATTATCACGAATTATTTAATCACGAACGCCCGGAAATTCTGAAAAATTTAATTATAAACGGCCTTAGTGATTCACAAATCGTAAAAATGGGATCATATAAAAATTTTTTTACTTCCTGCATAATGTACGGCACTCCCGAATTAGTAAAATTTTTCATAAATAACGGCCATAACCCGCGGGAACTTCAAGAAAATGGAGTCTTCCCTGAAAATATTTTTGACGAGTTAA
>JAFSWW010000121.1 GCA_017444345.1 Synergistaceae bacterium
AAATTACAAACCTGCAAACTCTCTATAACTTCCTGAGCGTGCATAGAGGCGTGCCACACGTAAGCTACATCACCGGGAAATAAAGCCCATGCCTCGCGCCAGTCCGCTTTATCATCGTTTAACACTTTGCCCGTTCTCAGAGCTTGCGAGTCTCGAATCTGATTCCTCCATGCAGGATCGTAATTCACCCCGTACGGCGGATCTGTAATCATTAAGTGAGGCTTCTCACCTTGAAGTAATTTGCTCACTGTGTCGGGGTCTGTGCAATTACCGCAAATTATTCTGTGTTCTCCTAACTGCCAAATATCGCCGGGCTGTGATACCGGGTTCTTGACTTCTTCAGGCAGTAAATCTTCATTCTTAGGCGTTTCGGCTATGTCCATACGCAGGCGCAATATTTCACGAGACTCAAAGCCTGTTGATTCTAGTTCAAGTCCGTAATCATCGCGCAATTTCAGCATTTCTGTCTTGAGTAAATTCTTGTCCCACTCTGAATCTTCGGCCAGTCTATTATCAGCTAAGATATATGCTTTTCTCTGCGCTTCCGACAAGTGCGAGGCTCGGACACAGGGTACTTCAGGCATATTTATTTTCAGAGCGGCTAAAACTTTTGCATGACCGGCTATTATGACATTTTCGCAATCTATCAAGACCGGTAAGACAAATCCGAATTCCTGAATACTTGATATTAATTTCTCTATCTGCTTTTCGTTATGAATTCGGGGGTTGCCTTCATACGGCTTTAACTCGGAGACGCTTAAATACTCGATTTGCATTTTTCACCTCGTAGGAAACCGAAACGCTTAAAAAATTTTTTTATAAATCCGTCCCGCTGGTCGAGACAAGACGCACAGATCCGTCAAGCTCCTCGTGAATTATCATCTTGACTAAACGCTTCTCAGGGTTAGCAACTACGTAATGCATCAGAGCTAATATCTTGTAATTTGTGCCATTGACTGCCTGACTTCCTAAATAGGCTACAGGTTCATAATCTGCGCCGGTTAGTCCGCTCGTTACCGCCGTGAATGCTGTCTGTACTTTCTGGGGGAGATTACAGCCTTTTACTTCGTCTAAATTCCATCCGCCTAATATCATGATAATCACTCCTGAATAAAATTTTGCGCATTAAAAAAAGAACTCCGGTTAAAGAGTCCTTTTTCGTCTACTTTTCGCAATGATAATATTTTAGCGCATTTTTTTATTTGTAAAGCACTTTATAAACGCCGTTAAAATGGTATTGCGTTTTTTTTGCGACAAAATCATTAAACAATTAATCTTTTGCTCTTACTAAGAAAGCCCAGCAATTGTAACCGTAATCCCACGCGTCCAGTCTGCGTTCTGAATTTCTGACCCTGCGAAACCTGCAAAATACCCAGCGCATACCTTTGGGAGCTGCCTCACCTACGAGAGACATTAAATTTTTCTTCATCTGTGGTATCTCCTTTCTAGGGCAGAAATTTTTATGCTTGCTAAGATATGAGATTGAATTTAAAATAATTTAAAATTAATCGTTAACTATAAAATCAATCAACAAATCTTAGGGGTACTAGCTGCCCTTCTATTTCCCTTCGCTGTGTGGAGACAAGCCGCCATCTTATCTAAGCACAGCGTAATTTTTTGTATAAAGCTCTGAATTGAGCGTTGGCTGCTTTATAAGACACCTTGCATTCGTAAGCAATATCTTCAATCATCATGCCTTTAATAAGTTTGATCGGAGCTAATAACTCACCAGCAAAAACATCAGCTTGCCACTCGGAATCCTCGTAAATTTTCATGCTGACCTGCTCATAATTTTTCGCCATAGGAACGCCGTGATGCATAATCAAATGTCCTATTTCGTGAGATATAGTCATGCGGTCTTTCCCTACGTGATCACAAGCTCCGTTGTAAACAGCTTCTTCAATCTGTATCAGCTTCTGATCCGGATAAGTTATAGCTCTCGCTTTTAGAGTTCCATCTTCTACGATTTCGTAATCAAAATCAGGAATAATCATAGAAAGTTTATGCTCAAGAAAATCCATAACAGGAAACGGAATAACATTACTAGAATAGCCGGAAATCTTACGAATTCCCCAAGCTATGGATTCTATTTCTGAACGACTCTTAGGGGGAACTTTTATACCTTTTTCATACACTATTAATCACCTGCCTTTGATAAAATCTTTAAAATTTCTACTTTGTCTTCCGGACTCAGATCAGGGAAGCGTTTAGCAAATGTACATACAAGACATCTGTCTTTCGTATTTACTTTTGATAAATCGAGACTTAATTTTGACACAGACCCTTCAACTGCCTCATTCAAGGAAATACGAGCCTCATCATCAAGC
Organism: Synergistaceae bacterium; assembly: GCA_017444345.1. Classification (NCBI taxonomy): domain Bacteria; kingdom Thermotogati; phylum Synergistota; class Synergistia; order Synergistales; family Synergistaceae; species Synergistaceae bacterium. The sequence goes on from JAFSWW010000121.1 coordinate 2,328, forward strand.
CGATACCGGTCGCAAATTTTGCCTACAATGCCGTCAGGGATACTTTTACGTCCTGTTTCTATAGAAGATAGGAAGGCTGAAGATACATCTAGTGTTCCCGCCATATCTCTTAATAAAAGCCCATTATCTATCCGGAACTTGCGTAACCATTTTCCGAAGGCATTTAACATAATGCTCGCTCCTTTCTTATTTTAAATAATTTTAGGTGAATAAATTTTACTCTATCAAGTTAATTTTATCAACTTATAAAGATTAATTATTTATGCCCGGAATTAAATAAAAATTATCGCCATCACCGGGAGGCATTAATATCATCTCCGCTAATTTCTGGGAAAATTCCCCCCTGTATTTCGTAACCGTTCGAGGCGCAAGACTGTAACGCGCGGCTACATATCCAAGCCGGGA
>JAFSWW010000122.1 GCA_017444345.1 Synergistaceae bacterium
ATTTTTATATTCACGTCCGATAAAGGCGAAGGCTGGGGAGCTGTCTTAAATGAGTCAATGACTTCTGCGTGTGCTGTCGTTGCCGGCATTAAAATAGGTTCAGCCCCGTACGTAATAAATGACGGTCAAAACGGGTTATTATTTAATGATAGAGATATTCAGGACTTAGCGCGAAAAGTTAAAGAGTTATTAATTAATCCCGGAAAAATTTCACGACTTGGCCGGGCTGCATATAACACAATAATAAACGAATGGAACGCAGAGAACGCCGCTAAAAAATTTGTAAAATTAGCAGACTCAATAATGGCCGGGCAAAATTTCAAAAATTTATTTTCTGAAGGAGTTTGCAGCACTGCACCTGTGATTTAGCTTAATAAATAAGTGATAATGTCTAAGATTTTATTTACCTGCGAGGAGTCTTTTATGCCTGTCTTGCACCAGACTGCAAAGTGTTCGCAATTGTTGAATGCTAAATTATAGCCGCCTTCACCGAGTTTGCTTCTTGCGCGCGTGATTGTCTCTTCACCTGAATATAAATGATAATCTTTGAGACGAAATTTTTTTATTAGCTGCCAGAGATTATATAAATTTTTATGATTATTGCCGGAATTTATCGGAGTGTTTAATAATTTCGCGGGATCATCGGGGAATTTGCAGACGTTAAATTTTTCGGCACCGTTCAAGAATTCATTTAATGAGGTCTCGCGCACAATTCCGTTAAAATCAGCAGGGCCAGTCGCTCCCGTGTAGTGAATGACGTGATTTAAATCTTTGACATAAACGCCGTAATGACTGTATAAGCCTCGATTTACGCGAATTACATCGCCATTTTCGGGATTATTAGCTTGAGAGTAATAATTATTATTTTCCTGCGCAAAATTCATTAACGGCACTAAAAACTTTTCTAGTTTCATGTAAATATCATCTCACTTGTAAAAATTTTCTTGATTAATTATAGCTATTATATGCAAAAATTTTTTATGCGTGAATGTGATATATTATTCGCATGTAAATATTATAGTAAGGGGAGAATTTTTTTATCATGAAGGTAATTCTTAAATCGGACGTGAACAAACTCGGCAGATCAGGCGCATTAATTGAAGTCAGTGACGGTTATGCGAGAAATTTTTTACTGCCTAAAAACTTAGCAATCGAGGCAACTCCGGGCAAAATTTCAGAATGGAAAGCAGAGCAGGCACGACTCAAGGCCAAAGACGAGAAATTACACGCTGAAGCACTCGAATTACAGAAAAAATTACAGGGCCGATCAGTTACTATAACGGGTAAAGCAGGCGACAACGGCAAATTATTCGGAAGTATCACAGCTGCACAAATTGCCGAGGCCTTAGAATCTCAGCACGGACTGAAAAATTTTGATAAACGCGACGTAAAACTCGACGAAGTAATAAAGAATGCCGGAGATTTCAAATTTTCTATAAAACTTTACCCCGGTGTTCAGGCTGATATGATCGTATCTGTGAGTGTGAACTAATGCCCGATTCAAGAGTCCCCCCCCGCAATCTTGACGCAGAACGTGCAGTACTGGGCGCGTGTATTCTCTCAAAAGAAGCTCTCGGTGCAAGTGTAGAAATTTTGAGCGCAAATGATTTCTATGACCCTAATAATAAAGCCGTCTTTGAAGCATTATTAAATATGTATATCAATGACAAGCCTGTTGATTTCCTGACAGTCTCTGAAGAGTTCAAATCGCTGGGAATATTTAACAGGCTAGGGGGGCAGCCTTATTTGGCCGAGTTAATTTCTTTAGTCTCAACAACAGCAAACGCCCCTTATCATGCTGAAATCGTCAAGGAACATGCAATCAAACGCCGCTTAATTGAAGCAGGCAACGCAATAATAAATCTTGCATATAACGATCAGAAATCAAGCCGCGAAGTCATAACAGAAGCAGAGAGACTAATTTTTGAGGCAGCATTAAATAAAAGCTCGTCGGAATTTATCAGAGTCAGTGATTTAATAGCACCGGCCTTTACTTCGATTGAAGAACGTTATAAGCAGACAGGCAGCAAAATGGCGGGATTCTCTTCGGGATTTCCTGATCTTGACGCTATAACAGGAGGTTTTCAGCCCGGAAGTCTAAATATTATCGCGGCCAGGCCTTCAATGGGTAAGACTGCACTTGCTGTGAATATTGCCCAGTTCGGAGGGGACGGCGCAAATTTACCCGTTTTGATATTCAGTCTTGAGATGTCGAGCGAGCAGTTATTAATGAGAATGTTAGCAGCTGAGTCAAACGTGAATCTTTCTCAAATTTTCACCGGTGCAATGGGCAAGAATACATTTAATGCGATTATTAACGCCGGTGCAGAGTTGAGCAAGAAAAATATTTACTTGAATGATGACTCGAATTTGACGACTCTTGATTTTAGGACCCGCTGCAGGAGATTCAAGACAAGACACCCCGATTTAGCACTTGTTGTGATTGATTACCTGCAATTAATGAGCACGGGCGAACACAGAATTAATGACGGCAGGCAGCAGGAAGTATCAGAAATTTCTAGGACTCTTAAGGCCGTAGCACGTGAATTAAACTGTCCTGTTATAGCATTGTCGCAATTATCGCGCGAGACCGAGAAACGCAACGAGAAGAAGCCGCAGTTATCTGACTTGAGAGACTCCGGAGCAATTGAACAGGACGCTGACACTGTTATATTAATTTTCAGGCAGGATTATTACGGCGAAAACGAGCAAAATGATAAAGTCAACAGCGTAGCAGATATAAGAGTTGCCAAGAATCGCAATGGAAGGACGGGGACGTGTCAATTAACTTTTCAGAAGGAAATAACGAAATTTGCCAGCCACGCGAAAGAATAAAGCATAAAAATTGTCATTGATTTAATTTACTCGCTCAAATAAAATTTGACTCATGAAATATTTTATTGAAAATGGAGATTAATTTAATGACTCTAGCAGATTTAGAGATAGGTAACAGCGCAGTTATTTCAACAGTCGGAGGCTCAGGACATTTAAGACAGCATTTATTAGACATGGGAATAATCCCCTGTGCTCTTGTAAAAATGGTAAAAGCTGCCCCGCTTGGCGACCCTATAGAGATTCGTATACATGATTATGAGCTTACATTAAGGCTTGACGACGCAAAAAAAATAAATATATCATCCGCAAAAGAAAGTCATAACGCAGAAAAATTTATTAAAGCCTATCACATTGTAAATAATATAATACCTCATCCCGGACTAGGTGAAGAAGGCAAATATCACGATAACGACAAGAGTCAGCCTTTACCCGACGGGACTATATTAACATTTGCGCTCGCTGGGAATCAGAATTCCGGCAAGACTACACTATTCAATCAATTAACAGGCTCAAAGCAAAGAATCGGAAATTTTCCGGGTGTTACAGTTGACCGCAAAGACGGAGCAATTAAGGGACATTCTGACACACTTATAACTGACTTGCCCGGCATTTATTCAATGTCGCCGTATAGCGGTGAAGAATTGATCTCGCGAAATTTTTTACTTGACGAGAAACCCAAAGCAATAATTAATATAGTCGACGCTACTAATATAGAAAGAAATTTATATTTGACTATTCAATTAATGGAAATGCAAATTCCCATGGTAGTAGCTCTTAACATGATGGACGAACTAAGCGGCAACGGCGGGACGATTTATATTAACAAACTTGAAAATTTATTAGGAGTCCCAGTTATTCCCATTTCTGCGCTCAAGAATGAAGGTATAGAGGAACTTGTTAATCATGCCTTACACATTGCAAAATTTCAGGAGAAACCCGCAAGATATGATTTTTGCGATGAACATGATCATGACGGAGCAGTTCACAGGTGCATTCACGCAATAACGCATTTGATTCAAGATCACGCCGAGCGGGCCGGACTCCCTTTGAGATTTGCAGCTACAAAAATAATCGAGGGCGATAAACTCGTAATCGGAAAATTGAATCTTGACACGAACGAACTTGAGACTATTGAGCATATTATTCTCCAGATGGAGAAAGAAAGGGGCTTAGATCGTCAGGCTGCAATTGCTGACATGAGATTTAATTTTATAGAAAATATCTGCGCTCAATGTGTCGTAAAACCTGTAGAGAGCCGCGAACATTTACGGAGTCAGACTCTCGACAAAATTTTAACCGGACATTATACGGCGATTCCCGTTTTTATTGCTGTTATGGGAGCTATTTTCTGGCTCACGTTTGAAGTAATCGGAGCATATTTTCAGGACATATTAGAAGAGGGAATCGAGTCATTAACTGAATTAGCGGACTCTTACATGTCATCAATGGGAGTAAATGAAATCGCCCATAAATTTATAATTGACGGAGTTTTTGCGGGACTGGGAAGCGTTCTAAGTTTCTTGCCTATAATAATAACCCTGTTTTTCTTTTTGTCGATACTTGAAGACACGGGATATACTGCACGAGTAGCATTTTTCATGGATAAATTACTGCGCAAAATAGGACTCTCAGGCCGGAGTATAGTTCCCATGTTAATAGGCTTTGGCTGTACAGTTCCTGCTGTGATGTCGACTCGTACTCTTCCGAGTGAACGAGATAGAAGAATGACTATTTTATTGACTCCATTTATGAGCTGTACTGCAAAATTACCGATTTATGCGTTTTTCGTCAATGCGTTCTTTCCGGATCATGAAGGAATTATAATAACAGGCTTATATATTTTAGGAATTATAATGGGAATTCTCGTAGCATTGTTATATAAAGAGACTCTATTCAGGGGTGAAGCTGTCCCGTTTGTCATGGAACTGCCTAATTACAGAATGCCGGCCGCCAAGAATGTTTTATTCTTAATGCGGGAGAAAGCAAAAGATTTCTTAGAACGTGCCTTCACAGTTATATTTTTCGCGACTGTTATAATATGGTGCTTACAAAGTTTTGATTTACAGTTTAATTTTACTGAGCACTCAGACACTAGCATATTAGCAGGAATTGCCGGACTGTTAGAGCCTTTATTTGTGCCGTTGGGACTCGCTGACTGGAGGATCTGCACGTCATTAATAAGCGGCTTTCTCGCAAAAGAAAGTGTCGTGTCAAGTTTAGGCGTATTATTTAAAGGCGGAGTCAAGTCTTTCTTGTCAACTGAATCGGCGGCGGCTTTGTTAGTATTCAGCTTGCTTTATACTCCCTGTGTTGCTGCGGTGGCCTCGATTAGGCGTGAACTTGGCAGTAAATGGGCGGTCAGTGTTGTTATATGGCAATGCGTAATAGCGTGGGTTGCTGCAATGATCACGAGAATTCTTGTTTTAGCTTTTCTTTAAACTCTGTGCGGGGTAAAAA
>JAFSWW010000123.1 GCA_017444345.1 Synergistaceae bacterium
TATCAGGAAGCCTGAATCATATTCCCGTCTTAAATAAATATATCGTGTCATAATCTCATTCGGGCGGGCTGGGTGGGAGAAATTTTTTATTTCTTGTTATAATATTCACATGGCTAATTTACAAATCACAAAATATATTTGTTCAGAATGCGGGCATGTAACAACAACGAAAACGGGCAAATGTCCGGCCTGTAATTCATGGGGGACTCTTGAGGCAGTGCAGGAGTCTAAAACTAGCAGCAATACACGCATAAATTCCCGCAACGTCAAAATAATTAACGCACTCGAAGTAAAAGCTCCTGAAAGAATCTTAACGGGAATTGACGAACTTGATCGAGTCTTAGGCGGAGGACTCGTTCCGGGCGGAGTAGCTTTAATCGGAGGTCAACCCGGTATAGGCAAATCTACGCTATTACTTCAGGCGGCCGGGAGTGTCGCAAAAAATTATAACCGTCCAGTTTTATATATTTCAGGTGAGGAGTCAGATGCTCAAGTTGCTTTGCGTGCTAAGAGGCTCAATACTGAATCAGAAAATTTATATTTATATTCAGGTTCGGACTTAGAAGACGCGTTAAATAATCTTAGTGATAATAATTTTGCGTTTTTCGTGCTTGACAGCGTTCAGGCAATGAGCATAAATAATGATTCGGGCTGGCCGGGTACAGTAACACAAGTAAGGGGAGTAGCTCAAAGAGTTATAGACTCGGCTCGTGAAAAAAATATCCCCGCTGTATTAATCGGACATATCACTAAAGACGGCAAAATCGCGGGCCCTATGATGTTGGAGCACATGGTCGACACAGTATTAAATTTTTCCGGTGAAGGTTATTCGTCATATAGAATGCTTAGAGCCGTTAAAAATCGTTATGGAAGCACCGACGAACTCGGAATATTTGAGATGAGAGAGGACGGCCTAATACCTGTTAAAGATAAAAGCGGGCTTTACTGGAATCGCGACGACTCAGCAGTCCCCGGTGTAGCGATGACTATAGCACTTGAAGGAAATACGCCCCTTGCTGCAGAGATTCAAACTTTGGCGGCTCGTACTGTATTCCCATATCCGCGGCGAACTTCACGAGGGATCGAATTAAATAGATTCCAGCTTTTGACAGCAGTAATAGAGAGACGCTGTAATATTGCCGTGAATGCTCATGATTTATATATAAACGTTGCTGGAGGATTCACGTTACAAGATCCCTCGGCTGATTTACCGGCGTGTGCTGCTATAGCGTCGGCATTAAAAAATGTCTCTCTTCAGGCGGGAACATGCTGGCTCGGAGAAGTGGGACTCGCGGGAGAAATTCGGCCAGTTACAAGAATTGAATTAAGACTGAAGGAGGCTGCGAGACTCGGATTTCATGCTGCTGTAGTGAGTTCACGCGAAAAAATTAAATTCACAGGCATTAAATTAATTCGAGTCTCACACATTGATGAGGCTTTAGCAGGTCTATTAATTCCATCCCGTTGAAGCCCAAGAAATATTATTTAACTTCCATGATTTACGCGAGACATAAACATAATGATGTCTGTAATCTTCTTCCCAGTTCGCATTATAAGGCCAAGAGTCCGGCTTTTCGTGATTGATTGACGAGTCATAACCTCCGCTGGCTAAGACGTAAAAATTTAATATATTATTCCCCGTGTCTAGTTCGCAATATATTTCAAGTATTCCCGGCTCATAGTTATTTTTTTTGTTGCTTGTATTGCGATCCCATGTATTTCTAAATTCAAAATATGCGAAATTTCTGCCAGTTCCTAAATTGTCATCATTCTCAACAAAGAATCTTTCACATTTGAGTTTAAAGAGTTCAGCACCTGAGGCAATATCGATTGACATCACAGCAATATCTATATTTGTCGAAATATTTACATCTCTTGAAGTACCTTCTTTAAGCAATAAAGGCACCCCGGCAGTAGGAGTAACAGCCCATGAATTTATATCGTTTGCTGTTCCTAGTTCATTAAATTCGTCTATATAATATTTTTTTGAGTTATTAGTTGTAACAAAGTAGAATTCATTATTTTGACTCTTCTCTAATTTGCCGGGTAAATATTTTTTCGTATTAATAGCGATAATTTTACTTCTAACTTTTTCAGTATAAAGCAGAGTTAATATATTCCCGCTAATAATATCGCCGACTTTATCAGCTTTTGCACTGTCTGTGAATGTTGAAGCCCAATTACTTAATGTAATATTATTGAATTTATTAATAGAAACCGGCAAATTTTCAAGATCTTGCAAGCCAGTAACTTGATTCATTAAGCTGCGGATATTTGACGAATTGCTGCACCTCCAAAGGCCAAGCCCTGCATGTCTTACTTTCTCGTCAAGAAATGAAATAACACGCTGACCCTTTTCACGAGCTGCTAAAATTTTAGTCGTTCTTGTATAAAAATTTATCGTCATATAGAACGCCCCGCATAAAATTATAATAAAACCTGCCTGTAACATCATTCCCGTTAAAATTTCCGTCAAGATAAAGGCTCTTGATTTATTATTCATGATAGCTGCGAATCTCCTTTATAAATTTATTTATTGTATAGCACTCATAATTATTTATTATTCAAGACAGCTGCAAAAATTTATCGCCTCATATACATAAAACTTGCTTATTTCGTGATAATCGCAAATTTCATCACAAAAAATTTATATAATTGCGTAATTCCTTCGTGTTTAATTTTCCGCAAAAAATTTATTATAATTCTAGCAAAAAAATTTTTACGGGGGGTAATTCTACAATGGAAAAATTTAACGTCTTTAAGTGTGCTAAGTGCGGCAATATCGTTGAAGTCATGCATGTCGGCGGGGGGACTCTTTCATGCTGCGGCGAACCCATGAAACTTTTAAGCGAGAATACAACAGACGCAGCTCAGGAAAAACACGTCCCAGTTCTTGATGACAAGAAAGTAAAAGTCGGCAGTGTCGCTCACCCTATGCAGGAAGATCATTATATTGAGTGGGTCGAGATAATTTCAGGTGATAGAGTCGCAAGATGTTTCTTGAAGCCCGGAGAAGAGCCGGCCGCTGAATTCTGCTGCGCAAAACCAGGTGTAATTATGCGCGAATATTGCAATAAGCACGGACTTTGGAAGGCAAACGCCTAATTTTTTAGCAATAAAGTCAGAAAGAGGTCATTAACTTTGAAAATTTCTCAGGCAATGAGAGACGCTATTAACGAGCAGATAAAGGCAGAATTTGACTCGGCTTATATTTATTTGGCTATGTCGGCATATTTTGAGGATTGCGGGCTGTCTGGTATGGCTCATTGGATGCGAAAACAGTACAAAGAAGAAATCGAACACGCAGAAAAATTCATGAATTATCTTTATGAGCGCGGCGAACGTGTAATTATTCCTGAAATCGCAAAACCTAAAGAGTCATATACTGACGCGCTGGAAGCCTTCAAGACTTCATATAATCATGAACAATATGTAACGTCAAGAATTTATAAACTCGTGGACTTGGCCGTCTCAGAAAAAGATTATGCGACTCAGTCAATGCTTAAATGGTTCGTCGACGAGCAAATGGAAGAAGAAGACAACACAAGCAGCATAGTTAATAAAATTGAGTTCTTAGGCGGGGACAAGCACAGCATTTATCTTGTTGACCGCGAATTATCTGCACGTTAATGCGAAAATTTTTCAGGGGAGTAACAAAAATTGCTTCCCTGTTTTAATAATAATTATCATGCTCAACACTGAAGATTTAAGGGCTTTTCTTGAAGGTTTATATTATGTCTATGCACGCAGGGAATTAATTAATCCTGACCCGTTATATTTTCTCTATAATTATAAAGATGTCCGCGATTTAGAAATTGTAGGGCTTATAGCGTCGTCGCTTGCTTATGGGCGGGTCGCTCAAATTATGAAAAGTGTAGATAAAATTTTGTCCTGCCTCACTGAATCGCCCCGAAAATTTTTACTTGATAATAAAATTTATAATATAGTCCCTGACTCATTTAAGCACAGATTCACGACTTCAGAAGATATTAATAATTTATTGAATAATATCGCAAATATCATAAAGCAATATGACTCGCTTGAAAATTTTTTGCGTGAATGTCTGAAAGATTCAAATTATAATTTATTCCCGGCACTTGATATTTTTTCGGGCAGACTCTCACAAAACAAGAAAGAGGGCGCGTTTTCTCTAGTTACTTCACCTAAAGACGGCAGCGCGTGTAAAAGACTATTTTTATTTCTTAAGTGGCTAGTCAGGTGTGATGACGTTGACCCGGGGGGCTGGGAAGTTATAAAGCCTCGTGATTTAATAGTTCCTACTGATACACACATGTATAATATCTCGCGCAAATTAGGATTCACGACAAGAAAACAGGCAGATTTGAAGACAGCGCAGGAAATTACAGAAGGTTTCAAGAAAATTTGCCCCGATGACCCCGCAAAATATGATTTTGTCTTGACTCGTTTCGGAATCAGAGCCGGACTCAATCGAGATAATTTATTATAAATTCGCCTTCTCGTATAAAGCTGATAATATTTCAGGAGTTATTGAACCGACTTTGTTATAAATAATTTCGCCGTTATGATTTATTATCACAGTTTGCGGCAGTGTTGAAGAGCCTCCTACTATTTGCCAAATTAAATTATTTTCTGAGTCAACTGCAAATTTTATAGCGAAATCCTTTTTTGCGAGAAACTCCGCCGGGTCGTCAGTTATTAGTGATGAGTGAACAGCAAGAACTATAATATTTTCTTTGTGATCGCGATAAAGTGCGTCAAAATACGGCAATTCTTTAACACAAGGCGCGCAGTAAGTGGCCCATAAATTTATAATTATTACTTTGCCGAGATTGTCAGATAAATTAAATTCGCTTCCGTCAAGACATTTTATAGTGAAATTCTCTAGTTTCTGCCCGACCTCATGACCGAGTGAAATATTATTATTAATTTTTTGCGTATTAAAGTAAACGAGACTCGCGCATAATATAATCAACGCAATAACCCATAATAAGCGATTAAAATATTTTCCGGATTCATAATTCCCGAACTTAAAAGATATTGCTTTCTGAGGGCAGATTTTAGCACATTCTCCGCAGTTGATGCACTCATGATCACCGGCAAAACGAACGTCCATTTTGCAAAATTTCACGCAAGCCCCGCAATTAACGCATGAATTATTTACTTTCACGCCGATTATATTAAATTTGTTAAACAGTCCATAAAGCGCACCCAGTGGACATATAAACCTGCAAAAAGTTCTGTAGCAAAATATACACGCCAGCGCAAGAATTATCATGATTATAAATTTACTCGTGAAAAATATTCCCAGCATATTGAATAAATTATCATTCACAGGATTAGATAGAAGACTCACAGCTCCCAGTGTACCCGCCGGACAAATATATTTGCAGAAACCGGGCAGCGGCATATCATGATAAATCGCATAAAATAACGGCATTATTATAACGAGTCCAGCTAGAATTATATATTTTAAATATGAGAGTAAACGCGTAAATCTTGATTTATAAATTTTATAAGTCGGAATCTTATGCAGCAATTCTTGAATCAATCCGATCGGACAAAGCCACCCGCATATACTCCGGCCAAGTATTACACCGTAAAGCGCAATTATTCCCAGTATATACCAGCCTATTTTGTGATTTATTGAGCCTAGCGCATTCTGTAAAGCTCCTAAGGGACAAGCTCCAACAGCACCGGGACAAGAATAGCAGTTTAACCCGGGAACGCACGCAAATTTTATATTACCCCGATAAATTTCGCCGTCAATAAATCCCCGTAAATGAGCATTGAATAATAACGCGCTGTAAAGTTGAATAATTTTCCGTCTCATACTCATAATTAGCCCAGTCCTATACACTCAGTGCAAATATTTATAGCTTTATATAATACATCCCGCGCACTGCCGTTAATGATTCCTGAAATAATTAATATAATTGCTGTAATAATTATTATGACCTGCAAATTTTTGTGTGATTCATGAGGCTTGACTCGTATAAAATTATTCTCAAGTTTTGCGCGTGAACTTGTTTTGACTCCGAGTATAAGCCCGCAAAGAGTCATAATCGCAAATATAATTAATACAGGCATAATACTATAAAATTTTCCTGCAATTATTTCACGAGTATATATAGATTCTAACGGATTCGATAACTTTATTTCAGAACCCGCCCGATAAATTTCAATAAAAGAGTCTGCCAGCCAAATCGTAATAATTACAGCCAGTGCAGACTCAGCAAATAAATAAATTCTCTTGAGCATTAAATTATTTCGTGAGAGTTATAACTATATCGCCGTATTTTTCCGTAGTCTTATAAGTATTCTTATCAGGTTTATAGCCTGCGGGGACTTTCAGGACGTGAATATCGTAAATTTTGCCCTCTTTTGCGTTGTCAAATTCAGCGAGTCCGTTCTCGTCAGTCTTCTCAAGATCGCAGGATTTATCATCGCAAAATTGAAGCATAACATTTTTAACGGGCTGACCTTCTGAATCTTTGACGTAAACCCTGTATAAATTATTATTACTATTATCCATAGCAAGAATTATATTTGAATTAGGCGTAAATCCAAATTTAGCAAGCAAATTATCAAGTGTAGGCTCATATTCGTCAACTGCTGCGCCCTCGATCGGAGTCGTTAAGATTCGCCCTCTGCTGTCAACAAAAAAAGTCGTCGGGTAAGCGTCAACAAATTTAAAGAATTCGGCTGATTCTGTATCTACTAAGACACTTGGATAAGTAACGCCCTTATCTTGTAATAAAGATTTTGCATCGTCCCGTGAAAAATTATCGCCCTCGACTTCAACGCCTATAATTCCGCAGCCTTTCTCCTGTAATCTGTAGTGAAGCTGTGCAAGGTCGTCAAGCTCATCAACGCAGAACGGGCACCATGTACCCCAGAGATTTACCATTGTGATTTTATTTGCCGCAAAAAGCTGCTGACTCGTTAAAGTCTCGCCGTCTAAAGTTTCACCCTGAAAGCTGATAATCTTCCCGACTGCTGCAGAATCTGCCTCGGCCAGCTGGAAGAACATAGCATTATTTACACCCGCAAATGAAGTCGAGCAGCATAACACAGACATAATCAATGAAAGTATAAATATTTTTTTCATGATATTATAGTGCCTCCTATAAATAATATAAGCGACATGATAATAATAAATTTTTATTTTTACAAGTTTTCAGCACGGGAATACAAATTTTTGCTTATTCTGTAATAATTGCCTTGTTGATAATTTTCCGCGAGTCTATAATTTCAGCAATTAATTTATTTTATTCAGGAGGTATATTTTACATGAAAAAATTTTTTTTGCTAGTTCTTGCTATAGTGCTTATTGCGTCAAGTGCCTTTGCTTGGACTCCGTCAAAAAATGTTACAGTCATTGTAGCATATAAGGCCGGTTCAGGAACTGACAACACAGCGCGGGTACTCTCAAAATTTGCAAATGAGACAGTCGGCAAAACTCTTGTCATTCAAAATCTTGAAGGCGGTTCAGGCTCCATCGGTTGGACTGCTTTATCACAAGCCCGCCCCGACGGTTACACACTGGGATTCGTGAATCTTCCGACTTTATGCTCAAACATTGTCGAACAGTTAGGCGATTACAAGATTGATGATTTTGTGCCTATCTGCAATCACGTAAACGAGACTGCTATTGTATTAGTCGCTAAAAATTGCCCGTTTAATTCGCTTGAAGAGTTAATTAAGTACGCAAAAGAGAATCCCGGAAAGCTCAAAGCCTCAACAAATGGCAACAAAGCAAGCAATCACATCGGCGCGGAGTTACTCGCAAAATCAGCAGGATTCACTTATATGGCCATACCCTACGGCGGGACTGCAGATCAGTTATTAGCACTCAGACAGGGAGAAGTCGATTTTTCCGTAGCAAAAGAGGCCGATATTGCTTCAATGTTGAGCGAAGTTAAAGTATTAGGAGTCTTTGCTGAAAAAAGGATGTCTAGCTTCCCCGATGCTCCTACACTGGGAGAAATGGGACTCTATAATAAATGGTACGGGAGCGCGCGCGCAATTGTAGCACCTAAGGGGACAAAGCCTGAAGTTATAGCATTCTATGAAGAGGCATTCAAGAAAGCAATGGAGAATCCCGAATACATCGCAGCAGCCAAGAAAGCCGGAGTAACGACTCTTTACATGAACGCAGAAGATACAGCAAAATTAATTAATCAACAATATGAATTCTGCACAAATGAAGTCGCTAAACTCTGGGAGTAATCAAGATTTTATGCAGTGCCTGAGGCGTGTGTCTCAGGCTTTAATTTTATAGGGAGGCATTATTAATATGAAGAAAACAGATATAGGCGTGTGTCTTGCAATGTATGCTATATGCGCGTTTTTCCTGTATATGACTCTGAATTTACCTAAGGCCGCACAAATTTATCCGTTATGTATAATTGTCTTGCTTGCTGCTTTAACGAGTCTGCACGTTATAAACATGATTCGCGGGACAATTCGTGAGGGAGTAACTAGCGGGCTTGAAGATTTCAAAAATTTTATACCCGGACAATTTTTTATAATATTCGCGTTGATCATAATTTATTTAGTCATAATGCCATATGCCGGCTTTTATGTCTCTAGTATATTATTCATGAGCGCGGCACTTTTATTTTTGCGGGTTAAACTCTGGCAGATCTTACTTGCTGAAATAGTTATAATTGCTTTAGTTTATTGCGCGTTTACTTTATTTCTTGAAGTCAGATTACCTGCGGGAACATTATTTGATTCGTGGGAGGTGCTGTAAATGAGTGAGACTTTATCATTAATGGCCGGGGGATTTATGCACGCGTTTTTACCCGTGAATCTCTTAGCAATGACTGCGGGCGTTACAATCGGAATAATAATCGGCTGTCTTCCCGGTTTATCTGCAGCAATGGGAGTCGCTTTGTTACTGCCTATGACATTCTCAATGGAAGCATCAACGGGAATGATTATGTTAGGGGCGATTTACTGCGGGGCAATATTCGGCGGGTCAATTTCTGCGATTTTAATACACACACCGGGGACTCCTGCGAGCGCGGCGACTGCAATAGAAGGCTATCAAATGACTCTGAAGGGTCAAGCGGGGAAGGCACTCGGGACGGCCTGCATTGCGTCATTTTTCGGCGGGCTGCTTTCTTGTATATCACTGTATTTCTTTGCTCCTTTACTTGGCCAGCTCGCTATGAAATTCGGATCTCCTGAATATTTCTGGCTGTCTATATTTGGATTAACTATAATTGCCGGAGTCTCTTCTAAATCAATGGTCAAGGGCTTAATGAGCGGTGCGCTCGGACTCTTGCTCTCAACAATCGGAATGGATCCCATGCAAGGAGTCAAAAGATTCATGTTCGGCCAAGCGTCATTATATGAAGGGATTAACGTAACTTGCGCATTAATCGGCCTATTCTCAATGAGTCAGGCTTTAGTCTTAGCTGAGGCAAAAATCAAGGAACGTGCGAGGGCTACAGAATTTCATGATAGAATGCTGCTCACAAAGTCAGAATTACGAGAAATTGCGCCGACGATCGGGCGTTCATGGATAATCGGGAATCTTGTCGGAATTTTGCCGGGTGCAGGAGCCTCAATAGCTTGTTTCATGGGATATAACACGGCTCGGCAGTTCTCGAAACATAAAGAATTATTCGGGCACGGTTCATATGAAGGAGTCGCGGGCAGTGAGGCGGCAAATAATGCAGTTACAGGCGGTTCACTGATTCCCATGTTGACTCTGGGAATTCCCGGAGAAAGTGTTACAGCTGTGTTAATGGGCGGCTTGATAATTCAGGGATTGACTCCCGGACCTAATTTATTTGTCGGTGAGACTGCGAAGATGACATATACATTTTTTGCGGGCTTTGTGTTGATTCAATTTTTTATGCTGGGAATCGGCTTATTAGGCTGCCGGGGATTTGCCCATATTGCTAGATTGAGCGACGCTATATTAATTCCTTCTGTAACGATTTTATGTGTAGTCGGCTCATTTGCTATACATCAAAATTTTGTCGACGTTGTTATTATGCTAATATTCGGTGTAATAGGCTGGCTTGCTCGTAAATTCGGGCTTAATAATGCCGCAATAGTCTTAGCTTTAATACTCGGTCCGATCGGTGAAAAAGGTCTGCGGCGTTCTTTGTTGTTATCAGGGGGCGACCCTAAAATTTTATTCTCGACTCCAGTCTGCTGGGTGTTAATAATTTTGTGCGTACTCGGTATATTATCGCCGGTCTTAATGGATAAAATGTCGAAGGGAGTCAGTGAGGAGTAAAATGGTCTTCTCGTCGGGAGTATTCTTGTTTGTATTCTTGCCTGTCCTTCTCGTGATTTATTATGCGCTGAAGGGCAGGACAGCCCGGAATTATATTTTGCTGGCAGCGAGCTTATTATTTTATGCATGGGGTGAGCCAGTATTTATATTTATAATGCTTGCTGCTATATTTGCGAATTATTATTTAGTGCTTATCATGTCAAGTAATTCACATAAAAAATTTTGGCTAGTTTGTGCTATATTGCTTGATATTATTTTGCTGGGAGTGTTCAAATACGCGTCATTTATTACACAAAATATCGCAGCTCTAACAGGTTATAATGCGATTCGGGTAAATATTGCGCTGCCCATCGGGATTTCATTTTTTACGTTTCAAATGATGTCATACGTTTTTGATGTCTATTATGGGAAGTCAAGTCCGCAAAAGAATCCTTTATACGTGGCATTATATATAGCATTCTTCCCGCAGTTAATAGCCGGCCCTATAGTTCGTTATAATCAGATTGAAGCTGAAATCACAAATCGTCATGAAAATTTTGATGACTTCTCAGAAGGAGTGAGGCGATTTATTTACGGACTGGGCAAAAAGATTTTACTTGCTAATTTTCTTGCTGTAATAGCTGATAATATTTTCGGCTATATAAATAATCCCTCTGTTATGATGTCATGGCTGGGAGCGGCTGCTTACACTCTGCAGATATATTTTGATTTTTCCGGTTATAGTGATATGGCCATAGGGCTGGGCTTAATGTTTGGATTTCATTTCAGCGAAAATTTTAATTACCCGTATATTTCAGGAAGCATAACAGAATTTTGGCACAGGTGGCATATTTCGTTGTCGACATGGTTTAGGGATTACGTTTATATACCCTTAGGAGGCAGCCGAGTCAATAAAGCGCGGCATATCTTGAATATTTTTACGGTCTGGCTCTTGACTGGAATTTGGCACGGAGCTAACTGGACATTTATTTTATGGGGATTAATATATTTTGCTGTATTAATTCTTGAGAAAGAGACGGCCATAATTAAGCGTCTAAAAATTTTCTCCCATGTATATACGCTTTTAATAGTGATTCTTGCGTGGGTTATATTCCGGTCTGAAAGTATCTCATCAGGATTAAATTATATTGCGTCAATGTTCGGCTTGAATTCAAATAAATTTTGCGACTCGGGCTTTCTTGTTTACGTAAAAGGCTCGTGGGTAGTCTTGCTTGCTGGATTAGCGGGGATATTTCCGTTTGTGAATAAATTTCGCAGGACTTGGCCGGAGTCTATATGGCTTGTGTTAGTGCTGATTGTCTCGATTTGCGAAATAGTAAGCTCAAGTTATAACCCGTTTATATATTTTAATTTCTAGTGAGTTAATCATCATGAAGGCACAAAAATTTTCTGTATATATTCTTGAAATAGATTTGCGATATTTCACGGGGAATCTTATATCAGGAAGCGGAAATAATATTTTTAAGTAAGAAAGGAGCATATTATGAAGTTAAGGCCTGAAAAATTTTTATCGTGTATATTTATATGTCTGCTAGTTTTATTTCTGAGTTTAGTATTTTTTCAGCTTGGAAGAAGAGGACTCGATAAAATGAAGGATCCTGAAGATTCGCTGCCGTCCATTGAAATCGACTGGACAAAATTATACCCATTTGAGTCTGAGTCTGATTTTGACTCTGAATCTGCACAAATTACGCAATTTACGCAAGGGGGGGGGGTATTACGGCGGATTTATAATTATCTCAAAGCGAGAATCGATGAGCATACTAGCAAAAAACTTATTTTTTACAGCGGCATTATCGAGAACGCTAAAAGATACGAAAAATTTATAAAATGGGATATTGCTTACATGGGAGATTATAACCCTGTAGTAAGACTCAGCGATGGATATTTAACGGTATTTACTCCGAGCCGTGATGTAACAGGAGATGCCCTCTCAACATTAGAACTTGCAAATTTCTGCGAGTCACTAGATATAAAATTTTTATATATTAACTTGCCTAATAAAATATGCGTCTCACAAGATAAAGACGTGTCGGGAATTCTTGATTACTGTAACCAAAACACTGATAAATTTTTGAACATGCTAAAAGATTTCGGCGTGAAATATTGTGATTTACGAAAAAATTTGCATGAAAGCGGCCTGAATCATCATGAGGCATTTTTCCGGACTGATCATCATTGGAAGCCTGAAACGGGACTCTGGGCAGCTCGTGAAATTCTAAAATTTTTACGCAATAATTATAACTGGCCTGTTACTCCTGAAATCTTGAATCCTGAAAATTTTGATATAGTCATTTATAAAGATAGAATGTTCGGCTCTCAAGGAGTAAAAGTAACTTTACTGCAAGACAAGCCCGAAGATTTCTCGATGATATATCCGAAATTTGATACGCTGATTCATTTCGAGATACCAAATTTGCTAATAAACAAGAGCGGCGATTTTAACATAACTTACAACGATAGATCACTACGAAAACGAAATTATAATTATTATGTATCGAATCCATACAGCATTTATAATCATGGACAAGGTGCGTTCACACGAGTTACAAATTATTTGACATCGTGCGATAAAAAAATTTTAGTGATAACTGATTCATTTGGAACTGTATTTAATCCGTTTTTTGCGCTTGGTGTAAAACAATTATGCGAGATAGATTTACGCTATTTTACAGGCAGTGTGAAAAGCATTATCAAATCCGAACGCCCTGACATGGTCATTATTACGTATTATACAACTCAACCGGGAATATCATCTATATATAAGAACAACAAACTTTTTGATTTCAGATAATAAAATTTCTCCCCGACTCGGACTCGCTCTGAATTCGGGGATTTATTTATTTTCACGCACCGTAAACTAAATTAGGCAGCCACAGCACAGTTTCAGGAAAAAATATCATGAATGCTACTACTAAGATCACGGCCAAATAAAACGCTATTCCATATCTGAATGTCTCCTGAATCGAACAGCCCATTATGTCGCTCACTGCATATAAACCCGTCCCGACCGGAGGAGTCATTACTCCAAATGTTACAGTAGTCATCATAATCATGCCGAACACAACAGGATCGACTCCGACTCTTTGCATGACAGGCAATAAAATCGGCGTTAAAATCAAAGCTATTACAGTCGTCTCCATAAAGCACCCGCATAAAAGCAAGAATAACACGACTAAGAATAATAGCAGCGTAGAATTATTTGTAACTGACACGAGAGCCGACGCAATTGTCGTTGTCAAATTATCGAATACTATTCCATAGCCGAAAACTCCGGAAAAACATAATATAATAGTAATCACTGTAATATCTTTAACGGAATCTTTCAGCGTCTGAATCAAAACCGGCCAAGTGAGTTCACGATATATAACAGTCCCGACAAAAATAGCATATGCACAAGCAAACGCACCGGACTCAGACGGACTCATTATGCCGAATCTAATCAAGACTATTAGCAAAACAGGAAATAACAACGCCCATATTGACGCAACTACTTCACGCAAAATTTCTCGTAATGAAGCGGGCTTATCGTGTTCAGGTTTGTAGCCGAGTCTTCTAGCTGATAAACTCGTAGCAATCATTAAAAGCGTCATCATCAACAAGCCCGGAACCCATCCCGCCATAAATAAACGTCCGATTGAGACCTCCCCGACTGTGCCGTAAATAATTAATCCCATTGACGGAGGAATCGTCGCAACAATCAAGCCCGACAATCCATTTACAGCAGCCGCCCAGCCCCTTGCATAACCGAGTCTAAGCATTTCAGGCCCTAAAATTCTTGTCTCCATTGCCGCATCTGCCACTGCCGAGCCTGAGACTCCGCCCATCAAAGTAGAAAGCACGCAAGAAACTTGGCCGATATTTCCGTACATATGACCCGTCAAGACATTCGCAAGCCTCATTAACCGCCTCGTGATTCCTGTAGCGTTCATTAAGTTGCCAGCTAGAATAAATAGGGGGATTGCTAACATCGTGAAACTTTGAGTCGTAGAAATAGATTTCTGAACAAGTATACTCATGGGCAGAGATTTCATAATGAAAAACGCGAATCCTGAAATCCCGATTGCGAAGGCGACAGGCATTCCCAGCACTAAGAAAACTAGAAATATAATTATTGCTGTTGACATTATTATTTATTCCCCCATTCTGATAAAGGAGTCTTTATTGATTTTATTAGATTTATAGCGGTATTAATAAACATTAAGCAAGCTCCGACCGGAACGCAAGAAGTAACCCACGCATATGAAATATTTAACGTCGTAATCATTCGCCGTGAATAGCCCTGTGCATATTGATAGCCATAAATTACTAGAGCAGCAAGGAAAATTAATATTATTATCTTGAATGTAATATCTAAAAATTTTTGCAGCCATTTCGGGAACATCTTTACAAATAAATCAACTCCGATTAATCCGGTCGTGCGAATTGCTATATCTCCCCCTAAAAAGCACATCCATGCAAACATTACGAGTGCCGCGTCTTGTGCCCAGTTAATGGGATATCCGAATGTCCGTGATAATGCCGCAGTAAATACAAGCAAAGTCAACCCGGCAAGCAATAACAAAGCAAGTGACTCTTCAAGAGCGCAAAATTTTTTATATAAATATTTCATGTAAATTAATTCACTCCCTCACAAACAAAAAAAGCGGGGAATTCTTGAGCTCCCCGCAAATATTCGCAAAATTATTATAGTCCTGCTTCCTTGTAAATGTCCTCGCGCAATTTCGTCCAGCCTAATTCTTCATATGCAGAGGCAGCAGCTTTCTTGAATGCGTCTTTATCAACTTTAGTAATAATCATTCCGTGATCTACTAAAATTTTTTCCAAATCGGCTTGAGCTGCTTCAATCTCGCGGGCATTCTTGACTCCGTTGTTGTAACATGCTTCAAGAATTATTTTCTTATATTCGTCCGGTAATTTCGAGAACCACGCCTCACCGCATACTAAGCAGTTGAATAAATTTATATGCTCAGTCTTTGCTACGTATTTGCAGACTTCATAAATATGACTCGACACAGCCGACGTATATTGAACCTCGCAGGCGTCTATCATTTTTGTCTGCATAGCATTATAGACTTCTGACCATGCGATATTATAAGGAGTCGCGCCCATTGCCTTAATTGACGCGTTATAGGGTGCAGCACTGGGAGTCCTTGTTACTACGCCTTTGAGATCTGCGGGAGTCTTTACTTCTTTGTTTTGCATGAATGATCTTGCGCCGTCATAGTAATTAAAGCAGAGAATCCTCAAGCCCTGATTTACTAACTCATCAGTCCATTTCTTGAATGTAGCAGTGTTAATGACTTTCAGACCAGCGTCATAATTATCAACAAAATATGCCATGTTGAATATTCCGATATCCTTCACGTAATTTGACATTCTGCCAGCGTCGCTTAATACTGCGATCCCGATTCCTGCGATTGCCTGATCGATCATGTCTTCTTCTCCGCCTAATTGTGATGACGGATAAATCGTAACTTTAACGCCGCCCTTTGTCTTCTCGTTGATTTCGTCAGCAGCAGCCTTTAAGCCCGCATAAATCATTGATGTTTCTGTCTGAGTAGTTGAGATTCTGAGCTCGAATGTCTCAGCAAATCCCGCCACACAAATTGTGAAAGTCATAACAAGCGCGGTTAATACTGCAAAAAACTTTTTCATGATAATAAATCCTCCCTGTTAAATAAAATATTTATAATGTAATATGAGTAAATAAATTTTAGCGTAAAAAAATTTGTTATGTATATGCAGAAATGCTTGACTTTATAGCGAGTTAATAAATTTTTTTGTTTGAGTGCGTTATCTCCAGTAAAAGATTTATAAAATTTTCGTGTTTCTTATTCTAAATACTTTATTATGTGTCAATATATTATAAAAATTTTCGCTACGTCTATAATATAAGCATGTAAAAATTTCTGGCTTTGTGATAAAATTCTTTGCTAGTTATTCAGGGTGATTAGCTCAGGGGTAGCAGCGCTTCCTTCACACGGAAGAGGCCACTGGTTCAAATCCAGTATCACCCATTTTTTTATGTTTATATCGCGTTGACTTTCACAAAAATTATTATTCATTCATAAAATATAAAAGAAATCCCGCGCTGTGATATACTTAACAAGTAACAAAAAATTTCGCACGTCCAGATTAGATTAAAGGTGTCATGTGAAATAACGTGATTAAAATTTGGACGCAGATTTTAACCTTTATATTAGGAGGAAATATTAAATTGGCAGTAGCAAGTATGAAGCAGTTGCTTGAATGCGGAGTCCATTTCGGACATCAGACACGCCGCTGGAATCCCAAAATGAAGCCTTACATTTTCACCGAACGTAACGGAGTCTATATCATTGACCTTCAGAAGACAGTTAAAGGCCTTGACCGCGCATATGATTTCATTCGCGAAACAGCAGCAGCAGGCGGACATGTTTTATTTGTAGGCACTAAGAGGCAGGCTCAGGAAACTATCAGAGACGAAGCAACAAGGTGCGGGCAGTATTATATTAATCAACGCTGGCTGGGCGGACTTATGACTAACTTCCCGACTATCAGACGCAGAATCTCCCGCATGTTAGAATTACGCAAATATGATGAAGAAGGCACTTGGGAAGAATTCACGAAAAAAGAGACGGCAGCACTCAAGAAAGAACAGCTAAAACTTGAGAAATATCTCGGCGGAATTGCTGCAATGACTTCTGTACCCGATGCAATTTTCTTAATTGATCCCAGACGTGAAGAAAACGCAATCGCTGAAGCCCGCAAATTAGGCATTCCTGTTGTATCAATTGTAGACACAAACTGCGACCCCGAAATGATTGATTATCCCATTCCCGGAAATGATGACGCTATCAGAGCAATTAAATTAATTACCGGCTTAATGGCTAATGCTGTTATCGAGGGCAGGCAGGGCGAGGACGCTGTTATTATTCCTGTTCAGGAGTTGAGCGGCACGGATGCACTGAGCGACGACGAAAAATTAATTGCTGAACGTGAACGCCTCCATGATACTTATGAGGGCAATATTGACGACGAGACAATGGAGGGGTAAATCATGGCAGAAATTACAGCAGCAAAAGTTAAGGAATTACGCGAGCGCACAGGGTCGGGAATGATGGACTGCAAAAAAGCTCTTGCAGAGACTAACGGCGATATGGAGAAAGCTATAGACTATCTTCGTGAAAAAGGTCTAGCAAAGGCAGCTAAGAAGGCCGAACGTAACGCAAGCGACGGCAGAATCTTCCATATTGTGAGTCCCGACGGCAAACTCGGAGTCATGATTGAACTTAACAGCGAGACAGATTTTGTAGCTAAGACTGACGAGTTTAACGGGCTCGGAAACAGCATAACGACTCATTTATTCAATAAGGCATTTGCTGATAACGAGTCATTGCTTGCAAGTGTTCACGAGTCAGGAAGCACAATTAATGAATTAATCACGGGAATTATTGCCAAGCTCGGCGAGAATATCGTGTTAAAGCGTTTTGCAAGATTTGACGTAGCTGACGGCCGCGCATTCTGTTATATTCATAGTAATTACAAAGTCGGTGCTTTGCTTGAACTCGAATCACAAGATAAATCAAAACTTGAGACTCCCGAATTTGCAGAGTTAGGACATGAAATTTGTATGCAGATAGCAGCAGCTAACCCGTTATATTTAGTCTCTGAAGATGTCCCCGAAGAAGTAATAGACCGCGAGAAATCAGTTTATCGTCAGCAGCTTTTAGACGAGGGCAAACCGGCGGACAAAATCGAGAAAATTATTCCCGGCAAGTTAAGAAAATATTTCGATACTGTTTGCTTGCTTGAACAGGAATATATTAGAGACTCAGACAAGAGAGTTAAAGATTTGCTTGCTGAAGTAGGTAAAAAGCTCGGCACAAAATTAACAGTGAAGCGTTTTGCACGTTTTGCTATTGGCGAGTAATAAAATTTTTGCCCGGTGTGAGTGATTGCGCCGGGTATTTTTTTAAGTTTACGGAGGCGGAGATAATGCCCAGATTCAGACGTATATTATTGAAGCTCTCAGGAGAATTATTAGCGGGCGATAAACATTCAAGCTTAGATTTCGGGGTAATTCAGGATTTCGCCGAGAATTTAGCAAAGATTCGTGATGGAGGCTTTGAGCTTTCTCTTGTAATAGGCGGCGGGAACATGCTGCGCGGGCGTGATGCTCTTGATTACGGGCTTGACAGAGTCAGCGTTGACTCTATAGGAATGCTCGGCACTGTTATGAATGCTTTGGCAGTAAAAGCAGCACTTGCAAATATAAATATTCCCGCTCAAGTTCTGTCGGCTGTAGGAATGCCCCCGATCGCTGATTTATATAATCGTGAACGAGCCCGGGATTTGCTTGCGTCTGGTCATGTCGTGATTTTTGCGGCAGGAACAGGACACCCATTTTTCTCGACTGATACGGCGGCGGCTTTAAGAGCTTCAGAATTAGGACTCGATTGCATGATTAAGGGCACAAAAGTTAACGGCATTTACGATAAAGACCCCGAAAAATTTTCAGATGCTAAATTTATAGCCGAGTTAACTTACAGCGAGGCAATTTCACGCGATATTAAAGTCATGGACACAGCAGCGTTTGCAATTTGCCGAGAAAATAAAATTCCCGTCTGGGTCATAAATGTACATGATTCGGGCTGGGCTGATAATATAATTAACGGTGTCAATACGGGCACACTTTTAAAGGAGGATTAATTAACGATGGCAGTAGATGAACTTGCAGAACTACGCGCAAATATGGATAAGGCTATAGCTTTTCTTCAGAGTGAATATTTGTCGATAAGGACGGGACGCGCTCACCCCGGACTCGTCAGTGATATTAAAGTCGACTATTACGGGAATCCCACGCCTATTAAGCAGCTCGCAAATGTTACTATTCCTGAAAGCAGGTCGATTCAGGTTGCCCCGTTCGACAAAGGGACTCTAAAAGCTATCGAGAAAGCAATTTTAGCGGCAAATATCGGGATGACTCCTCAAAGCGACGGGACAGTTATACGCATGACCCTGCCCGAACTCACTAAAGCAAGACGCGTAGAACTCACGAAATTATTAGCCCGCAAAGCAGAAGAGTCTAAAGTCGTTATCAGGAATTACAGGCGCGATATTATAGAGACTCTCAAGAAACAAGAGAAGGCCTCAGAAATCACAGAAGATGACCTAAAGAAATTTACTAAAGATGTTCAGGATATTACGGACAAATATATTAAGAAAATTGACGAGGTCTACAAGGTCAAAGAAAAAGAAGTACTTGAAGATTAATTAAAGAAGGGGGATTTATTTAATATGGACGAAAGCACCCAGTATAATACGCCCGGTTACGTAACGTTTAAGATGAAATTTAAGCGTCTGACAGGAATCGATTTGAACTCGTATAAAGATCAGATTCACCGCAGGACTCACGAATTAATGAATCGCTGGAAATGCAAGAATCATGACGAATATTTTGATATGATTAACAGCGACGAGAAAAAATTACGTGAATTCCTTGATCACCTGACAATTAACGTGTCTGAATTTTTCAGGAATGACTCTCAATGGTGGAAGCTCAGAGATAAAATTATTCCCGAATTGATTCAGAAGCGCAAAACTAAACGCCTTAAACTTTGGAGTGCAGGCTGTGCAACAGGTGAAGAGCCTTACTCGCTCGCAATTCTCTCGGCTGTATGCGGACTCGATACTATGAATCCGGTTTTAGCAGCTGATATTGATCAGGGAGCAATTAACACGGCCATGAAGGCAAATTATCGTAAAGCGCAATTATTGAATGTCCCTAGAGAGTATCTAGCAAAATATTTCACGACTAAGGACGGCGGCGCAACTTATGACGTTAACCCCGAAATCAAGCGCAGAGTCTCATTCAAAAAATTTAACATGATTGAAGATCCATTCGGGGCAAATTTTGATATTATTCTTTGTAGAAATGTCGTTATTTATTTCACTGGAGCAACTAAGGACAAATTATACAAGAAATTTTTTGACGCACTTGCTCCCGGAGGTTATTTCTTGGTCGGGTCAACTGAGCAGATTTACGGCTATCAACAAATAGGATTCGAGTCAGCGGGGCCGTTCTTATACACGAAAAAATAAAAAATGTATGAGCATTCGTTGACTAATTCACTGAAAAATGTAGTCCTGAGTCTCTGCAATCAAACCGGCTGGCGTAAAGTTACTCGCGTCATTGCAAAAGTCGGCGGCCTTAGGAGCGTCAATCCTGAATTAATGTCGTTTATCTTTGCAGGACTCACAAAGGACACACCCGCAGAAGGCGCAATCTTATCGGTTATAATGCTGCCCATAACTTTGCGCTGTAATTCTTGCGGCAGAATAGGAATCCGTGAAGAAAAAAATTTTACTTGTCCCACTTGCGGAAGTGAGAATATCAAAATATTATCAGGCTTTGAGCTTGGTATTGAAGCAATCGAGGTAGAAAGCAACTTTTATAATCATGAATGACAACGGAAAGAAAATATTATCTCAATTATCAGAACGCCAGCAGCAGGCAGTAAAATACATTGATGGGCCTTTGCTTGTGTTAGCAGGTGCAGGGAGCGGGAAGACTCGAGTCCTTACTCATAAAATAGCATGGCTAGTAGCTGAAAATATCACCGAACCCGATAAAATTTTAGCTGTAACTTTCACGAATAAAGCCGCCGGAGAAATGAAATCACGTATAGACTCGCTTTTACCGGGAGTCAAAATCAACGCGGGGACTTTTCACGGATTCGGAGTAAAATTTTTATTCAGACACAGGGCAGCAGCTGCAGAAATTGCCGGGCTTGCTAATAATTTTTCAGTTTTTGACAGAAATGACTCGCGCTCACTTTTACAGCAATTAATAAAAGAATTGAAGTTCCCGGAGGGAGAATTAACACCGGCTCAAGCAATGGACTCTATAGCACGCGATTATATGATGTGGGCCGAATCAGTTCACGAGTCAGAACTTGACGAGAATACATACAAACTCGCTCATGCCTATAGAAATAGACTCAGGGAACTTAACGCAGTAGATTTTGACGATTTAATGATTTTGCCGCTTCAAATTTTGAGCCGTTATCCCGAAATCAGACGCAAAGAACAGGAGCAAATAGAATGGCTCTTAGTTGACGAATATCAAGACGTGAATTTGCCGCAGTATAAATTAATTCGTTACTTGGCCGGGCCTAACTGCATTGTCAATGTTGTAGGAGATCCCGATCAGTCAATTTATGGGTGGCGCGGTGCTGAACTTAGAATGATTCTAAATTTTGAACACGATTTTGATGACGCTAAAACTATTATTCTTGATGAGAATTACAGATCTACACGAAATATTTTAGACGCGTCTAATGCACTAATACGCAATAATACAGCGCGATTAAAGAAGGATTTACACACGTCGAGAAGTCAGGGGGAGAAGATTTACACTCTTTTAGCGCAGAATGATTTTCAGGAGGCAGATTTTATTGTTCAGGAAATCGAGAGGCTTTGCAGAATATATAATTATGACTATAAAGATATAGCGATTTTATACAGACAGAACGCAATGAGCCGTATTTATGAGCAGAAATTTTTAGAGAATCATATTCCCTATAGAGTCATTAAAGGCCTGTCATTTTATGACCGCATGGAAGTCCGTGATGTGTTAGCTATATTGAAACTCGCTTTGAATCCATTTGACCGTGCAGCACTTGACCGAGTCGCAAATTTCGCAATTAAGGGAATGGGTCCTAAACGCCGCGCAGAATTTGAAGAATGGCTCTCAACACAGAAAGATTCACGCGATGACCCCGCAAAAATATGGTCTCTTATTCTCGGCGGAGCTTGGAACGTTACAGGCGCATTTCTTGACGTAATGAAAAATTTTGCGTCCCATATGTGCGCTATTCTTGATGTTGCCGACGACGGAATAAGGCCGGCTGTAAATTATGTGCTCGAAGATATGAATTATAGAGAATATCTAAAGCAGCATGACTCGGATTCATGGAGCGACAGAGTCGAAAACGTTAAAGAGTTAAAATCTATCGTTCCAAATGGCAAATTAAGCGAGACTTTAGCAGAAGCAGCACTATTTACTGACGCTGACACCCAGCCAGAAAATCAAGAAAGCGCAGTAGGTTTATTGACCCTTCACGCCTCAAAAGGTTTAGAGTTCCCCGTTGTATTTCTTGTCGGCATGGAAGAAGACATATTCCCAAGTTCACACGCCCGCGATAATGAAGACGAAATGGAAGAAGAACGCCGATTGTGTTATGTTGGAATGACACGAGCCGAAGAACGTTTATATTTGACTGCTGCGAGGTCCCGGAGGCTTTACGGCGGATTGATGCAAAAAGGTTTCTCGCGATTCTTGTTTGAGATTCCCGATTCATGTCAAAAAGTAGACGACAGAGGGAAGGCTCCAGTAAGACAACAAACTTTTTTCAGGCGAAATAATTATAATGATTATAGCAGTAACAGGAAGTATCGGGGCTGGTAAATCAACAGTCAGTAAATTACTGGCTGAAAAAATTTGCTGTGAAAGGTTTGACGCTGATTCAATAGTCGCTGAATTATGGCAGAGCGGAGAAATTAAATCACTCGCAATAAAACGCTGGGGCAATAAAATTATTGACTCATCAGGAAATATTATCAAGTCAGAAATTTCACGGCAGATTTTCACACATGAAAGCGAATACAAATTTTGTAATGATATGCTTCACTCTCAAGTCATGAGCGAATTATACGAACGAGCAAAAAATTTAACAAATTCAGTGCTTGAGATCCCATTATTATTTGAAGCCGGGCGGCCTTCATGGATTAATATAATAATTTATGTGAGAGCAGACTATAAAATCAGACTCGCAAGGTGCATTAATAATCGCGGATGGACTGAGCAGGAATTATTGAGACGCGGAAAATTTTTACTCCCTGAAAGTATTAAGATCTCGCAAAGTGATTATATTATCATGAATAACAAAGGACTTGACGATTTACAGGGAGAAATTAATTCATTTGTTGAAAAATTTATAATTTGATTTATCAAACGGGCTATTAATGAGTCCCCCGCGCACGCTTTTATCCTTCCCACCCGCCCGCCCTAGATAATTTATCCTACGCACATGCA
>JAFSWW010000124.1 GCA_017444345.1 Synergistaceae bacterium
AAATTAAATTTGTTTGTTAATAAATCCCTCTGTGTGATAGAATTCATGCGGAGGGAATAAATTTTTTAAGTATTAAGGAGGTTGACAAGAATGAAAGAATTTGCGTATAATGTCGCAGGTCGCAGGTCGCAGGTCGCAGGTCGCAGGTAGATTCTATTCTTTCACAGGTTAAAATATTATCCCATAAAAAATTAATTCGTTTTTCTTTATTGTTGGGAGGCTGCTCTCATGATTAAAGAGTTAATCTCAACAAGATTTAAGAATATGAAGGGTCAATTTTACCGCCCTGTTATTTATGAGTGGGAAGAGGAAATAGCAAAATATTTTAATGTCCCGGTAAAACAAGTATTTCAAGATACACGAGACATAACAAAATATTTTAGAAAATTTATTCAAGCAATCAAAAATTTAATCAAGACTCTATTTCCTTTTACAGTAAAAATAAAACGCTCTGTAATTGATCCTGTAAGTATGCCGATATTAGTTCAGGATTTAAATTTGCCGTTATCAATATCATTCTTATTGTTTCACGGTGAAATGTCTGTGTGTGTTGGAAATAATGCACTGCCGATTTTTTTAGACATTTGGGGAGGTGAAAATAGTTATGATTTTGAACAAGTTCTCAGGCGCACAAAAGATTTAAAAATTTTTTATGTAACATCTCGATATATTTTCAACTGTATTAAAGCTAGAAATCCTGAGCGTAATGTGCGTTATATGCCGCTCTCTGTTGCAGATAAATATCACTCTGAAAATTTTATGAAATATCGCAGCAAAGATATTGACGTGCTTCAATTTGGCCGTAAAGATGAGATCCTTCATGAATATATGCTCAAATATGCAAGCGAACACAAAAATATTAATTATGTATATTGCGCAGAAACTGGAAACAGTGATTATCTATCAACAACAAACGGCAATTTAGGTAAAATGAAGACTCGTGATGAATTTATAAAATTGTTGTCCCGCGCAAAAATAAGCCTCGTATCACCTCCCGGAATGGATAAAAAAGTTGATTCTAAATATGGAATTAATTTTGTTACACCGAGATTTTACGAGTCTGCAATTTTAGGCTGTGCATTAATCGGCCGTTATCCTGACAATCAAGAATTTCGCGAGCTCAATATGTCTAAATACTGCCCTAATATCACGAGCTATGAACAATTTTGCGAATCCCTTGAGCTTGCACTAAATATAACGCCTGAAGAATTATACTCGCAAAATCATGACTTCATAATAAATTCTTTAACAAGTCAGCGCGCAAAACAAATTGAGAGAGATTTACGCGAAATAATATATCATGACTAAATATTTAATTCTCGGAGCGGGGCCGGCTGGTCTTAGTTTTGCACATAGATTATTAAAGCTGGGTGAGAAAGATTTTATAATTCTTGAAGCAAATAACGAGGCTGGCGGGCTGTGTAGATCTCTCAAAGTTGACGGCTCAATAATTGATATAGGCGGCGGGCATATTCTCGACGTCAGGCGGCCTGAAGTAGTAAAATTTTTATTTGATTTCATGCCTCGTTCAGAATGGAATTATTTTACTCGCGACACTATAATAAATTTTCAGGGGCAAAATATCTCTCACCCTTTTGAAGCTAATATTTGGCAGCTCGATATTGAATCTCAAGTAAATTTTTTGTGTTCGATTGCCCGGGCCGGCTGTGTTACTGGTAAGAGTAAACCTGAAAAATTTTGCGACTGGATTATATGGAAGCTCGGCGAGAAAATAGCGCGTGATTATATGCTGCCTTATAATCAAAAAATGTTCGGTGATGAATTAAATAATTTAGGCACTTATTGGCTTGAGAAATTGCCGGAAGTCAGCTTTGAAGACACCTTAAAATCTTGTCTTGAGCACAGAGCCCGCGCAAAACAGCCCGGACATGCTGAATTCTTTTATCCCGTAAAATCCGGTTATGGTGAATTATGGCTGAGAATGGCAAAATCTCTTGAAAGACAAATTTTTTATAATCAGCACGTTTCTTGTGTAGATTTTGACTCGTTGAGAGTTAAGACTCTTGAGGGCGGCGAATTCAACGCAGATATAATCATTAACACTATACCCTATAAAGAATTTCGCGAGCTTTCAGGAATGCCCGACTCTTTGCGCGATTCTATAAATGAACTCAAGCACACTTCTATAGCGATAAAATATTTTCATGAGAATCTAAATATTTCGGCTCAATGGGTATATTGTCCTGACTTGAATCTGCCCTATCACAGAATATTTTTACAGCATAATATTTTGCCTGACAGCGTAGGCTACTGGACTGAGACGAATGCAGAAAGATTATCACCCGGCGAAAAAGTTTTATACTTGAATAAATATTCATATCCGTTAAATACGCTTAACAAGCCGCGAGTCATGAATAATTTATTAACGTGGCTTAAAAGCAAAAATTTTTACGGGCTCGGACGCTGGGGGGAACATCAGCATTATAACTCGGATTTAGTTGTCGAACTTGCTATAAAACTTGCTGATAAATTAGTTGCTGGGTAATAAAAAAAGTCGCTTTTACGCGGCTTTATTATTTGTTGTAGTGGCGGCACCTGGATTCGAACCGGGGACAACGCGGGTATGAACCGCGTGCTCTAGCCAACTGAGCTATACCGCCATGATTTTGCGATTTTGGTGGCGGGGAAAGGATTTGAACCTTTGACCTTCGGGTTATGAGCCCGACGAGCTTCCAGACTGCTCCACCCCGCGACGTGGCTTAATAAAAAATGTGCCGGACGAGGGATTTGAACCCTCACGGACTTTACGCCCTCGGGATTTTAAGTCCCGTGTGTCTACCATTCCACCAGCCCGGCAACACGATAAATATTTTAGCGTAAATGACTCTTTTATGCAAATTTTAAGTTTATTACATGCTGATATAATATTTTCTTGATTTTGATTATTACGTAAAAAATTTTTGCAGGAGGTTTATTAAAATTGGAAGGTAATTCAAGAGAAACATTTGCGAGCAGATTAGGATTTATATTTTTGTCTGCAGGCTGTGCAATAGGACTCGGCAATGTTTGGCGATTCCCATTTATAACGGGTAAATACGGCGGGGCTGCGTTTGTGTTGATTTATATAGCATTCTTGCTGTTGTTAGCTCTACCCATTATGGTAATGGAATTTTCCGTAGGCCGTGCCTCAAAAAAAAGTCCCTCGCGTTCATTTGCTGTCTTGCGTCCTGAGCATAAAGTCTGGTCAATATGGGGCTATGCTGCGTGGCTTGGAAATATTTTACTCATGATGTTTTATACGACTATAACGGGCTGGATGTTGATATATACTTATAATTCAGCGATCGGAAGTTTTGAGGGGCTTAATGCTGAGGCGGTCGGCAAATTTTTCGGTGATTTTCTTGATTCTCCGTCTCAAATGGTCATCGGCATGACCCTTTCTGTATTAATCGGCTCTGCTGTATGTTTTTCAGGTTTGAGAAATGGAGTCGAGCGCGTTACAAAAATTATGATGTGCGGCCTGTTAATAATCATGATTTCTCTTGCTGTCAGGTCTGTAACTCTTGAAGGTTCAGAGAAAGGACTAGAATTTTATCTCAAGCCCGATTTCAGCAAATTAGTATCAGACGGACTCATGACAGCTTTATATGCGGCACTGGGTCAGGCGTTTTTTACGTTGAGTCTTGGTATAGGCTCAATGGCCATATTTGGAAGTTACATCGAGAAAGATAGATCTTTATTCGGTGAAAGTTTAATAGTAACAGGGCTTGACACTTTTGTAGCATTGACTGCGGGATTAATAATATTTCCTGCCTGTTTTGCCTATGGAATTAACCCCGGAGCAGGTCCCGGCCTAATATTTGTTACGCTGCCTAACATGTTTAATGCGATGCCGAGCGGACAAATCTGGGGGACATTATTTTTCCTGTTTATGAGTTTCGCGGCACTCTCTACAGTTATAGCAGTCTTTGAAAATATTGTAGCTTGTTTCATGGATCAATTTGGCTGGACTAGAAAAAAATCAGTTATTATCATGACAATTTTAGTTTTTGTGTTATCGATTCCATGTGCATTAGGCTTTAATTTATGGAAAGATATTCAGCCTTTAGGAGCTGGCACGGGCGTTCTTGATCTTGAAGATTTTATTGTAAGCAATAACATGCTCCCGTTCGGTTCAGTTATATATTTATTATTCTGTGTTACTCGTTACGGCTGGGGCTGGGATAATTTCATAAAGGAAGCTGACGAGGGGAAGGGACTCAAATTTCCGGCTGCTTTACGCTGTTATTTGACGTATATCGTGCCTGTTATCATGCTTGTAATTATCGGAGTCGGTTATTATCAGACTTTCGCAAAATAATTTATTAATATTTCATGGGAGAATTTATCAATGCAGGATTTAAATAAATCGCGTGAGACTTTAGGGAGCAGACTGGGATTTATATTTTTGTCAGCAGGTTGTGCAATAGGTCTCGGAAACGTTTGGAGATTTCCATTTATCACCGGACAATACGGCGGAGCAGCTTTTGTATTAATATATATATTCTTCCTGTTATTTCTTGCGCTGCCCATTTTAGTAATGGAGTTTGCAGTAGGCCGGGCATCTCAAAAAAGTGTGAGTCAATCCTTTGAAGTCCTTGCGCCTAATAAAAAAATTTGGTCATTATGGGGTTATGCGGGCTGGCTGGGCTGTATATTACTCATGATGTATTACACTGTTGTAGCCGGATGGATGATAGCATATACTTGTTATTCAGCGTCGGGAATTCTTGAGGGCATTACACCGGACGAGGTCGGAGCAGTTTTTGGCGGTCTTGTCTCGAATCCTGAACGTACAGCACTTTGGCTATATGTCGCAGTCTCAATTGGCTTTATAGTCTGTTGTGCAGGTCTTGAGGCCGGAGTCGAGCGCGTTACAAAAATTATGATGGCCGGGCTGTTAATAATTATGATAGCTCTTGCAGTAAGATCCGTAACTCTTGAGGGTTCAGAGAAGGGACTAAAATTTTATTTGCAGCCCAGTTTTGAGAATTTAACAGCAAAAGGTTTCTGGACGAGCGTTTATGCAGCACTGGGACAAGCATTTTTCACGCTGGGACTGGGAGTCGGAAGCATGGCCATATTCGGAAGTTATATCAGCAAAGAAAAATCTTTAATGGGTGAAAGTTTAATAATTACCGGACTTGACACGTTTGTTGCTTTAACTGCAGGATTAATAATATTCCCGGCCTGTTTTGCTTATGGAATTAACCCCGGAGCCGGCCCCGGATTGATATTTGTTACTCTTCCTAACATGTTTAACTCAATGCCGAACGGGAGAATCTGGGCTACACTATTTTTCTTGTTTATGAGTTTTGCCGCGCTGTCTACAGTTATAGCAGTGTTCGAGAATATAATAGCCTGCTTTATGGACAAATTTAATATGAAGAGAGTACCAGCCTCAATTATTACATGCGTGGGAATCTTTATTCTGTCATTGCCCTGCGCTTTCGGGTTTAATATTTGGTCAGGATTCCAGCCGCTGGGAGAAGGCTCGAATGTATTAGATCTCGAAGATTTTATCTTGAGTAATAATATTTTGCCGATCGGAACGACTATATATTTATTATTCTGCGTTACTCGTTACGGGTGGGGCTGGGATAATTTTATTAAAGAAGTCGACACGGGCGAAGGACTCAAATTCCCGAAATTTTTGCGCGGCTATTTAACTTATGTAGTGCCGGTTATAATGCTCGTTATATTCGTTGTAGGCTACTGGGAGAAATTTTTCTAGTTTAGTGCGTGATTATTTGCGAATTCATGAATATATGAAATATTTGCGGGACTCATATGGCTATATATTCCGGGCTGTAATGCGTAAAAAATTTTTGTGAATCTGGTAATATAGTGATTACAAGAAATTTTGCCGGTTATTGCATTATGATTTACGGGCTGGGAATGCATGAAAGATTTTGCGAATATGCTAGAGATTTTGCCGGTTATGCATTCGGGGCCTGCTATAAAAAATTTTGCCGGTTCTGATATAAGATTTTCGCGTTAAAATTTTGCGAGGGCTGAAATATGCAAGTTATTCAAGCATTCATGTTATAATTATCGCAATTTATAGAGGGAGGTTATTATTCAAAAATGAAAAAATACGTTTGCACAGTATGCGGTTACGTCTATGATCCTGCAGTAGGAGACCCTGATAACGGAATTCCCGCGGGTACAGCTTTTGAAGATTTGCCGGAAGATTGGACTTGCCCCCCTTGCGGAGTAGGTAAAGAAATGTTCGAGGCAGAATAAACGAGATAAAATTTTTTGATTCCCCTGTCATTCACGGCGGGGGAATTTATTTTTTTGTCAAGATATAATTACGCAAGAATTAAAGTTTGAATATTCAACACCGATATATAACGTGTGAGGGCAGGGAAGCCTGATAAAATACAAAGGACTGTAGCACATAAATAAAAAATTTTGAGAGACGGCTTAAAACCGTTTGCAGGAGGCTAATATACAATGAGGATTTATCACAATATACCGGCACTCACAGCGTATAACTCGTTAAATGCGACAAATACGGCTATGGAGAAATCAATTCAGAAACTCTCAACAGGTTTGAGAATTAACTCGGCAGCAGATGACGCGGCAGGATTCGCAATCAGTGAAAAAATGCGCTCGCAGATTAACGGACTCGAAATCGCAATAAGAAACACTCAAGACGCTACGTCAATGCTTCAGGTCGCGGAAGGTGCACTCGGCGAGACAAATTCAATGCTTCAGAGAATGCGCGAACTTTCTGTACAGGCTTCAAATGATACTCTTACTTCACAAGACAGAAGTTATATACAGCTTGAAATCGATCAGCTCGTTGACCAGATTAACAGAGTCGCGAATACGACACAATTTAACAAGAAGAGATTACTTGACGGCAGTTCAGCAGGTATAACATCATCGAGTAATTTAAGCGTCAGGGCATTCGTTCGCGGTTCATTGAGGGAGCTCGACCAGTTCGGCCAGAAAAAATCTTTTGAGGGTAACTATAAAATTAAAGTAAACGTCGATCCTAATCAGACAGGACAAGGCCAAGTGCAGAAATCTTCTATTATGACGATTAAGCATCCTAATGTAATTACAGACGTAGAAATTAACAGCGATGAAGGCATTGTTAAAGTTGCAGTCGATAATTTACCGGCCGCAAATTTTGAATTAAGTGCTGTAACAACTCCTCCTGTTTCATCAGCCAGCGCAATTTCTTCATATTATGGATTTGATGAGGCTGCTGATTTAAGCGAAGTTCAGGCATATTTTACTCCGACTATAACAACAACTGCAGGCGATATTAATAATGCCAGTATCTTATTTGAGATTACTTCTACAAGTTCAGACAGCATTACTCTTAAAGCACAGTCAAATATTCTCGGACTTGACGGAACTGTAAACAGTGCTGTAATGGAAAATATTATTTTGCGCAATGACGGCACTACTACAACTACGCCGGATTTATCAAAA
Organism: Synergistaceae bacterium; assembly: GCA_017444345.1. Lineage (NCBI taxonomy): Bacteria > Thermotogati > Synergistota > Synergistia > Synergistales > Synergistaceae > Synergistaceae bacterium. Next base: position 7,453 of record JAFSWW010000124.1, read on the forward strand.
CTTATCGGACTTGATGACGATGCCGGAGCATTCAATTTAGCTCTTGCAATACAGCCCGATGCTGATGCCCCCGAATTCAAGACAGGCGATAAATTTGTCTTTAACGTAGTCGGTGAAAGCACAACGACTGCCGCAGATATGGGAGTAAGTGTTACAGCAACTCAAGATCCCGACTGGCCATATAACTGGACTACGAATAATAATACAGCTGGTGAAAGTGTCTTTGCTGATACGGGCACATTAACTTATGCGCTTAATTCGTCCAATTGTCAGAATAAAGATATTCATTTCCGTAATTATTATTTAGATCAACAGAGGGGCACTGTTTACGACGGCGATATTATTATTACAACTGATGATAATTTTGCTGTTGCTAATATGACGGACGGCGACACCCTCACGAAATTTACAGCTGCATATATCGGCAAGACAGCAACGGGAGATACAAAGCTCCGTGATTTAAATACATTTTGGAACACTTCAGGCGTATTTATGCTTGAGAATCCGCAGACAATTACAATTACTCAGGGCGACGGCAAGAAAGCAAGCGTTACTCTTTATGCTACTGATACACTTAACGAGCTTCGTTCTAAATTTAACAGCGCAATTGCAAACGATCTCGGTCAATCCCAGTATGTTAACGGCTCTTACTCTGATTATTTCTGCACGTTCGTTGAGAAAGAACAGGGAGTCGACATGCCCGCACAAGGTCTTGAGACAGTACCCGGCACGTTTATTTTCAGGTCATTGCTTGCAGGTTCAGCGGGTGATTTGACGTTCAGCGGCGACGAAGATTTAATTAACACTCTTGCGTTCAACGTCGTTAAAGAAAGCTCAGTAGCAGCCTTCCAAGCCTCGATTTATGACGCTCACACCGGCACGCCTATAGCAACAAATGTGAAAGTCTCTGATAATCACTTAATCGGGATACTTCATGACAATGTAGATATTGAATTTGACGCTATGGCAGGAATTCAGGCAACATGGAGTCCTACAGAGAAAAACTTTATTCTTACTCCGACAAGTAACGGCTATGAGGCTACAATTCACATCGTTGACAGCTCTACAGTCTTCCAAATCGGCGCAAATGAGGGCGAAGATATTGCTATAGACATCGGCAACATGTCAGCAGCTTCACTCGGTGTAACTAAAGTAAACGTCGCAACCCGTGAGACAGCAGCCGCAGCAATAGGAATTATCGACCACGCTATTAATATCGTATCGAGTCAGCGTGCTAAAATCGGCGCATATCAGAACGCTTTAGACTACACAAGCGAGAACTTGACAACTACAATGACAAATTTAAGCGCGGCAGAGTCCAGAATCAGAGACGCAGATATGGCAAAGGAAATGATGGAGTTCGTGAAACTTCAGATTCTCAACCAGTCCGGCACGTCAATGCTCGCACAGGCCAACCAGCTCCCGCAGTCAGTGTTAAGTTTATTGCAGTAATAAAATATTTCGCGCTGATAAAATTAAAATATTCGAGATCCGGAAAAAATCCGGGTCTTTTTTTGTGTTCACGCGCTTATTTTGTTGTATAATAGCCTCGAATTCATTTATATAGTATTAGGAGGAAATTTTTATTATGGCTGTAAGAGTTGCAATTAACGGCTTTGGAAGAATCGGAAGACTTGCTTTCCGTCAAATGTTCGATGCAGAGGGCTACGAAGTCGTCGCTATTAATGACCTTGTTAAACCCAGCATGTTAGCTCACCTTCTCAAATATGACACAACGCACGGAAGCTACAAGAAAAATAGTATCACAGCCGATGACGAGGCCGGAAAAATCACAGTAGACGGCAAAGATATTACCATTTACGCAAAGCCGAAAGCAGAAGAATTACCCTGGGGCGAATTAAAAATTGATGTCGTTCTTGAGTGCTCAGGATTCTACGCTTCAAAAGAGAAGGCACAGGCTCATATCACCGCAGGAGCCCGCAAAGTAGTTATCTCTGCACCCGCCGGAAATGATTTACCCACAATCGTTTATAACGTCAATCACAAGACACTCAAGGCAAGCGATACAATTATTTCTGCCGCATCATGCACGACAAACTGCCTCGCTCCTATGGCAAAGGCTCTTAACGATTTAGCCCCGATCGTGTCAGGTTTCATGACTACAGTACACGCTTATACAGGCGATCAGATGATTCTCGACGGCCCTCACAGAAAGGGTGATTTACGCCGCGCAAGAGCAGCAGCCTGCAACATCGTCCCGAACTCAACAGGAGCAGCAAAGGCAATCGGACTCGTTATTCCTGAATTATCCGGCAAACTTGACGGAGCAGCGCAGAGAGTTCCCACTCCTACAGGTTCTACTACGATTCTTGACGCAGTAGTTGAAGGCACATGGACAAAGGAACAAGTCAATGACCAAATGAAGAAGGAAGCGACAGAGTCATTTGAGTATAACACTGATCAAATAGTATCGTCTGATATTATTGACAGCACAGCGGGATCAATTTTTGACGCAACACAGACAAAATGCAAGCCAGTCGGGGATAAAATGACTCTCGTTCAGGTTGTATCTTGGTACGATAACGAGAATTCTTACACGAGCCAAATGGTAAGAACTATTAAATATTTCTCGGAGCTTAAATAATTTATTTACGGCTTAATCTAAGAAATTAATTAATCGCTCCTGCCTGAATCAAATCGGGCGGGAGTTTTTTTGCGCTATAATATTCACAAATTTTTTAACGCATGAAATTTTTATAATCTGGAGATGAAAATTTATTCATGAAATTATTTGTGAGTCTGATGGGATTTATTTCTGCTGTAGTTCTCTGTGTAGTTCTTCACGTAGCAAGTAATATGTTTATTCCGCTTGTTATAGCATGGTTTATCCTGCAAATTCTGCGCCCTGTCGTAAAAATCGGCAAAACTTTAAGGCTCAATGCGTGGCTTAATATTACACTTGTTTTTGCGATTTTAACAATTGCGGGCATTATCGGCTTTAAATTTGTAGCTGTTCAGGTCGTAGAATTCGGGCGTGTCTATGACGCTTATTCTGACAAATTAATAGAATGGTTCGTAAATTTACTGAAGACTCTCAGCATTCCCCCTGAAGCTGTCAAAAATTTCAACTGGCTGGGACTCTTACAGGATAACGCGCGCAATATTTCAGAATTAGTAATAGCTCTCTCAAGCAAATTTGTATTAACTCTAGTTTTCTTGATGTTCATGTTATTAGAAGCTCCATTCTTAGACGAAAAAATTAATAAAGCATTCGGACATAACGCAGAAAGAGTACAAAAAATTTTAAGCACAATTTCCGAGCAAGTAAGCCGCTATTTAGGGACTCTCGCGTTAATAAGCATAGTTACAGGAATATTTGCGTGGATTGTCCTGACAGTTTTAGACGTTAGACTAGCAGCCGGCTGGGGAGTCTTGACTGTCCTATTAAATTTTATTCCGACGGTGGGATCAATTATCGCGACGATTCCGCCGGTTGTCATGGCAATAATTCAATTTTCGCCGAGTTTCTTCACTCCTTTATTAGTTCTCGTTTCTCTCACAGCCATTCAATTAACAATCGGAAATATTATCACTCCTAAAGTTATGGGCGACAGGCTCGGAGTCAGTCCCGTTGTAATATTATTATCGCTCTTATTATGGGGCATGATCTGGGGGATTCCGGGGGCTTTGTTGTCGACTCCGATTGTGTCAATTATAAAAATTGTCTGTGAAAATATACCGTCATTGCATTCAATTGCTGTATTAATGGGAAGCGGTGATTTTGTAATGAAGACTCCGACTCCGCTGGAAAAATCAGCACGAATCCCCGTGATTACTTCAGCCGTTAAAGAAGTCGTCCGCGAAAAAATTGCAGGTGCAGCAAAGAAAATCAGCAAAAAGAGTCAAGATAAGCATAAATAAAACTTGACTAATAATGAATCAGTCTCTAAAATATTTCATGTTTTGAGGCGGTATAGCCAAGCGGTAAGGCAGAGGACTGCA
>JAFSWW010000125.1 GCA_017444345.1 Synergistaceae bacterium
ATGCTTTATTTCAAAATAGGCAGTCTGGCAAACGGCATTACTATCGAGCAGGCCCCGCAAAGTTCTCAAGCTCCCGAAACTTATGAGTACGCTATTGATTTTATTCTTGACCAGAATTTAACAGAAAGAATGACCCAGCGCGGCAAAGCATCTTGGCAGGTTGTAGGCTCAAGACGAACTCAAGACTCTACAAGCGGACAATACGGCTATGAATTTATTTTCATGCGCAAAGTCAGGAGTAATTAAATAATGGCCCTGTTCTCATTCTCAAAGCTCCGTGAAGGCCTTAAAAATGTTACTGCTAAGTTCGGGCTTGCTAAATTATTCGCGTCAAATAAATTTGATGACTCTTTCTGGGATGATCTAGAAGAAAAATTAATTATGGCTGATACCGGGCTTGAATTCACCGACGAGATTATTAATTTCTTGAAAGACTGCGCAAAAAATAAAAACGTGAAGACTCCGGCCGATCTGCAAAATATTTTTATTGAGCGAATAACTCAAGAATTAAGCTCGATTCCTGAAATGGGTCAAGATTTCGCGATAAATAATAAGCCTCTAGTTCTCTTAATGATTGGAGTCAATGGCAGCGGCAAAACTACCAGCGCGGGCAAACTCGCAGTAAAATTTAAGAATTCCGGCAAAAAAGTAATCATGGCCGCCGCAGATACTTTCAGGGCAGCAGCAGTTGAACAGCTCAAAATCTGGGGTGAACGCTCAAATGTTAGAGTAATTTCACAAGGTCAAGGATCTGATCCCGCAGCAGTTGCTTTTGACGCTTACAAGGCCGCAGAGAGTTCGGGAGCTGATTTATTGATAGTCGACACTGCAGGGCGTTTACATGACAAGCATAATTTAATGGAAGAATTACGCAAAATTTACCGCATTTTATTGCGTGAGGCCGGTCAAGAAAGATTACAGGTTGTATTAGTGCTTGACTCTGTGCTAGGTCAAAATTCAGTCGCTCAAGCAGAAACTTTTAACGCCATTATCCCCGTGAATGCAATTATATTAACTAAATACGATAATACTTCTAAGGGCGGAGTAATTCTCTCAATTGCTAAAAAATTGCGCGTCCCTGTTCGTTATATAGGCTTAGGAGAAGGCAGCGAGGACTTGAATAATTTTGACCCGTCAGAATTTGCGCGTGCCTTAATGGATTTGAACTCGTGAACAAGCCTAATTTAAGCATTCTCACACCTGAAAGCACGTTATTATTTTTCCTGCGTACACTCTTCAGCACTAATGCAGAATACGCCGTATATATTCCTGATTCAGGGGACGTGATTATTTTATCTAAGGAACAATTAGTCTCGCTCGTTGAAAGGGGCTGCGCTGACTCAATGATTAAGACTCTCCCGCAGTTAATAGCACGCAATATAGTTAATTCTTTGAGTCCGTATGAATTTGATTACCCCGAAGAACTTAACGCGCTTTATGTGAGTATAACAGGCTCATTTATTGCGACACTTGAGACTGCATTATATCCTGATGAGCCGGTTTTGCCCGAATGGTGGGACGCTCCCGTGCCCTTTGCTGTATCTTCACGAGGGATTTTGCGGTTGAATGAGTCAGCAAAAAATTTGTTAGGCTCTGAACTCGAAAAAATGAACGCCCGCGATTTACCCGATAAGGACGAATTTATTATTACACTTGAGAATAAATTTATAGCATTCAAGAAATTAAAAGCCGGCATTTATTCAGTTGATGACTGCACGAATGAATTAAACGAGGCTCAAGATATTACATGGTGGGCGGCAGTCGGTCAAGCATGGATTAAGGAAATTCAAGCACAGGGCGGACAATGGCAAAAATTAGATAATCCCCCTGAAGGCAAATCAAAAACTTTCAGAGCTTGTGAATGGCAGGGCGAGTTACAAGGCTACTTAAATATAATTATGCCTCCCAGAAAGAAGCAAGCTAGCAAGAAAAATTTATCAGCAAATAAATCTGAAAGCAAACCGGAAAATAAATCACAAGAAATTATTACCCGCAAGTCCGATGATGTTATTAGCAATATAGGGCCTCAAGCTATGGCGTTACTTGCTGCAGGTCAACAAAGAGAAGGAGTTAATTTATTATGAATCCCCCGCGCGTTAAATTAATAACCGGCATTCTTTACCCGTCCGATAATGAAAATTTATTGAACTGGGCAATTTCTGAACTCGCTAAATTATGGGGTCAGCCTGAATTATTCAGTAAATCAATACCATTTGACAAGACTAATTATTATGATGAGATCTCGCCGAACTTGAATAGAATCTTTATGAGTTTTCCGGGACTCTTTTATGCCGGAGATTTAGCTGACTGGAAACATCAAGCAATTAATATTGAATCTCTCACAAAGCATAATCATAATAATATAAGATCTATAAATATTGACCCGGGATATATTGACGGTGCTAGATTGATTTTAGCGTCTACTAAGGATCATGCACATAGAATTTATTTGCGGGACGGGATTTTTGCGGAGGTTACTTTGCGATATAGATTTAAGAACTGGCAGAGCTTTGATTACACATTCCCGGATTTTCAGAGTCGCTGCTATGATGATTTTCTTTCACAGGTCCGTAAATTATGGCTCAAAGAAATAAAGGAGGTTGATTTATCATGAGAAAAATTTTTGTGTTTATTGCGATATTTTTTGCGTCAAATTTTTGTCCCGTTTATGCGCTTGAATTACCCGATAATATTAACGAATGGCATTCACTCAAGGAATTTATTACGCCCCTGATACCAGCTGCAAATAATAAATACATAGGCCGAATTATGCATAAATATTACTCGCGCAATAATCCACGCGGTGATCTCGAAATTATTTTAACTGAAGGCACAGGAGCAGGAGAATTATATATCCCTGAAAGTGTGAGGGATTCAGGCGAATTATTTAACACCTCATCAGGTTATGAAATCATAAATGTATCAGGATATAGCGCAATTCTTGAGAAACACGAAAATTTGCCGCTTGCTTTGGCCGTGAAAATAAATAATAATACTACACTGACAATTGAGACTCACGCACTGAACGAGTCAGAATTAATAAAATTTGCAGGTGATTTATTATCGAACAGTATAAAATAGGACTCATTCCCGGCCCGGTTAAAATCCCCGAAAAATTTAGAGCTGCTTATAATATAGATTTTGCAAGTTCTGATTTAGAGAGCGAATTTTACGAGCTTTACGCAGATAATCAGGCCTTAACACAAAAAATTTTACACACTGATAATAATATTATTATCACTTCAGGCGAGGCCATGTCTATTTTATGGGCAGCACTTAAATGCACACTCAAGCCGGGCGATAAAATGCTTGCTATTTCTTCCGGATTATTCGGTGAAGGTTTTGCGGAAATGGCTCAAACTTTCGGAGTCAATGCTCAAATTTGCGCGTTTGATTATGATTTAATACCAGACAGCGAAAGAGTCCGCGAACATGTTAAAAAATTTCGTCCTAAAGTCATTACTGCTATACATTGCGAGACTCCTTCAGGGACTTTGACAAAAAATTTATATGAATTCGGCGGGATTGCCCATGAATTCGACGCGTTATTTATAGTGGATTTCGTATCAAGTGCAGGAGGTGCGCCCCTCGATGTTGACTCTTGCAAAATTGATATAGGCTTGTTAGGAAGTCAAAAAGTTTTGTCGCTGACTCCCTCGTTATCGATTTCGGCAATATCCCCGCGTGCATGGGAAGTTATAGAACGTGTAAATTATTCAGGCTATGAGGCTTATTTACAGTGGCGCAATGTTCCCGGAGAAAAATTTATGCCTTATACTCATGATTGGCACTCAATGAAAGCATTAAATTTATCGTTAAGTGAAATTATCACAGAAGGAATTAATAACGCTTGTAAACGTCATGAAGAATCAGCTAAATTATGCCGTGATATGGCGCGTGAAATCGGCTTAAAGTTATTCCCTAAGAGTGAAGATTTTTGCTCGCCCACTGTCAGCGCGTTCTATGTTCCTAAAAAATTTACTTGGCCTGAATTTAATTATTTACTGCGCAAAAAAGGTCTAGCAGTCGGAGGCAATTACGGCAAATTATCCGGGCAAGTCTTCAGAGTCGGCCATATGGGAAGTCAGGCAAATATCGAACTCGTTAAATCAGGAATGAATATAATTCGCGAAGTAATAAAATAAATTCCCCCTTCTCTCTCATAAAAGATTAACAAGAAAGCAGGGGGGCAATAAAAATTTTAGTTCGAGCCTTGTGTTATCTGCACGTCAAAAATATCGCCTTCAGTGTTCGTAATTCTTATAGTTCCCGTTCTCGGTGAGCCCGTTTTATTTGCTGAATAACTAAATGTTATAGTCTTCTCGTTTGCTCCTGTTGCGCTGCCATTTGCCGGAGTTAACCCCGTGAGCCAGTCAGAACCTTTTGTAATACTTGCTGACCAGTTACCTTCAGATAATAATACAATTTTTGCATTCCCTGCGTTCTTGTCAAATGCTTTTGAGCCTGCTGAGGGTGCAAAACTTGCGGGTCTTACTGCTAAGTGAGGCGGTCTCTTAATTGTGAAGCTGTAATCTTTGCTGTATTTATTTGCCTCTGTGTCTATCCTGTCGCCCCAGTAAGTGCCGAGCCGTCTGTGATATTTGCCTTGAGTAAGTCCGTCAACCCATTCGACATTTGCTTTAACTGTCAGCTTGTTATTACTTGATTTCCAGATTGCGGGGTTTACTTCCCAGATCCATTCTAAGTGTGAAGTGTGCTCAAGTGAAGAAGGCCAAGCTTCAAGCTCTCTATAACAATACGGCGCGCGGGTGCTCCATGTTCCTATATCCTTGCCCTCTTTAGGCCAGCTGAATGTGTAAATCCATTTTGCATTTGCCCTAGGGTTATTATTAGTGAAAGATTTATCATCGTTGTGTGAACGCGCTATCTCGTAATCAATCGCAGTATTTGAAACAGTTGACGAATAATTTATACTGTAGCTGAATTCAGCAGTTGCCGAGATTTCACCTTTGCTAATATTTGCAGAGAGTCCGACTTTTGCTCCGAATGAATAGCCCATAGTTGTGCTGGTAGTCTGTGAAGCTGCTTTATTATCAGGTGCGCTTGCTACAATTGCGACAGATCCGTTTCCTGTGTCCTGTTCTATATAGTGATTAAATGTTAATTTACGAGTGAATCCGTACATTAATCTTGCGTCGGAATTTCCTGCTGATACTGTGTAAGCATTTGAATTTATGACGCTCGCAAATTGATTCTTAGTGTTAGTTGAGTTATGCGCCCGAATGAGAAAATAATCTCTATTTTTGTCGAACGAGTGAATAGAGTACACATCATATTTTAAGCGCGTTCTCCTGTTAGCACGCCATGCGTTATATTCGCCCCTCAGTCCTGATATAGGACTCTTATATAACGGTTCGTCTTCCATTGCGTCCTTTATTTTTCTAAATTTGACTTCTGCGTTGTAATTTATATTAATCATGTCAGGCCCCTCGGATTTTGCTATTTCCGTGAGTTGTCCCGCGCCTGCTGATGTATTAATTTCTGATTGATTTTGCCCGTCCTGCTCGTCTTCGTCGTCGCCTTCATAATCTGCGTATAAATCATCGGGATCTTTATTTAAAAATTTTACCCATTCGAGAAAATCATTTATGCGTATTATATTAAATGCCTCGTCCGTGAAATCTTCAGGCATAAAATCTTCATCGCCCGACTCGTAAACTATATCACTTGATGTAATTGTTGAGCCCTCATCTTGTGAAGTAGTGCGGTAAACAGTCTCGTCAATGTCGCCTGATATTAATTCGTCCATGTCCGCAATAATATACGAAAAAGGTTCATAATCTCCGTCAACTTCACGCCAGCCGACTACAAAAATTTCAAAGTGTGATTCACTATCAAGTTCAGGCGGGTTATCTATTCCGAGAATATCGCATATTATTATAATATCTTCTGAATCAGGATATAAAGCCGCTATAATAAGCCCCTCATCATAGGCCGTGCGGACATCTGCCTGTTCTAAGCCTCCATAATTTGAGCCGTCAGTTAATTTGCTGACATCGTCAATTATTAATACGTTATCGCTTGAAGAAATATCTGCAATATCTGAAAATTTATCGATTGATATTACTTTCTTAATGTATGATGCAATATCGCTGTCTTTAAGGCGTGAGTCTTCTAAGCTGCCTAATATGTAAAATTTTGCTGAATTATCGAGGGGGGGGGGGGGGTGCTGTTGTCATCGTTATTTAATGATAAAGTGCCGCCGCTTCCTCCGCAGCCTCCTGATATAACAGCCGTAAATAACATTACAGCTATCAACGTGAAAATTTTTCGATTCATTTAAATATACCCCTTTCAAGTTATGGCTTAATAAAAACTTTATAAATTTTATCACGCGCGCTATTTTTTAGTGAGTATGCAAATTTTTCAAGTCTAGTAATATAATTAATATATCTCGTAACATGAAGGAGTTAAAAAATTTTAATGTGCCGTTCTCTGATTGAAACTATAAAGCAGCTGGAAAACAGGGCGATTCTATTACGCTCGGGAACTCTTGAAGCCGTCTTTATATCACCTGATTATCTAGCAATGATTGAGAATGATTTTACTAATTTCAGGGCAATGATTTATCCTGAAGATATTTCACTTGTTGATTACATGCTCGAACACAAGCAGGCACCCGACGGATCTAAAACTTTGCAGATAAGATTGACAGCTGATAATAAATTAATCTGGATCTCTGCCCACTTTGCTTTTATAGGCGGCGAATATATTTATATAACGTGTTCGGATATTACTAGATTCAAGAATTACGAGGAAAAAATCAGAACGAGCTACGACACTATAGGACAAAATTTTTACCATCAAGACGAGTTCACGCTGGGAATGTTCAGAGCTGATTTAACGGTTGACACTCTTGACGAGATAAGAGGCCGCGACATATTCCCGAATGAAGAAAGCATAAAAATTTACTCGGACATGCTCAAATCTCGCGCTAAACACTATATAAATTTTATCGAGCGCAAAAAATTTCTTGAGTTATTCAATGTTGACTCGCTTTTAGACTCGTACATAAAGGGACAAATCACGGCCAAGCAAGTTTTATTATCTAAGCGCAAAAATAATAATATTTGTTACGTAGAAATTTCAGCAATGATGACTCGAAATCCTTTTAACGGCCACGTCATAGCGTTTATTACTGAACGGGAATGCAACGACTCAAAAGTTTATCAGACTATAGTAGATAAAATTCTTGCGCGTCAGTTCGAAATGATTGCTTATATAGCGACCGGCAAATATCATATTACAGTCAGTGAAGAGTTAGAAGGCAGCATTCTCCCAAAAAATTCACATGACATTTTCAATCAATATATAAATGAAGAAATTATACCCATTTTACACGGCACTGAAGAACAGATTAAATCAATGGCTCATTCACTCGCGCCGGATTCGATTGCGTTCGGAACTCAGAGAAATTCACTCTATGAAGTAAATATTACATGCGGGATTGATAATAAAATTTTCCATAAGCAATTTAACTTTTACGCCGTAAATCCCGGTTTCTTTATCGTAATGGTAACTGATACTACAAGACTTCACACCGAGCAGCAAGAAAGAAATAAACAGCTTGAAGACGCTTTAGAACTCGCAAAGGCCGCCCATCAACAGGCAAAACGAGCTAATCAGGCTAAAAGCGAATTTCTTGCTAATATGTCTCATGAGATTCGCACTCCCATTAATGCAGTTCTCGGCATGAACGAAATGATTATACGTGAAAGCAATTCACCCAGAATCACGACTTATGCAAGAAACGTAGAGAGTGCAAGCAAAAATTTACTAGCTATAATAAATGATATTCTTGACTTCTCGAAAATTGAAGCCGGCAAAATGGAAATCGTAACGAGTGATTATAAATTAAGCTCGGTCTTGAATGATGTTACTAATATGATAGTTTTCAAGGCCAAGCAGAAAGATTTAAAATTTAATGTCAAAGTCGATGAGTCATTACCTGATGATTTATTAGGCGATGAAGTCCGAGTCCGTCAAGTTATCACAAATGTATTGAATAACGCCGTTAAATATACCCGCGAAGGGAGCGTATCTCTTGACGTTAAGGGCGAAAGAATTGACGGGAATATAAATTTAATCTTCACAATCACTGACACGGGAATCGGCATAAAACCTGAAGACTTGCCGAAATTATTCAAGAAATTTGAACGCGTTGATTTGGAGCAGAATAATACAGTAGAAGGCACCGGGCTGGGACTGTCTATAACTCAGAATCTATTAACTATGATGAACGGTGAAATTAACGTAACTAGCGAATACGGTAAGGGCTCAACTTTTACAATTTATCTGCCGCAAAAAATAGTCTCGTTTGAACCGATCGGGAATTTTCACGAGAAATTTATTCGTTATGTTCATGCATTGCGAGCTTATAAAGAATCTTTCAGGGCACCCGACGCAAATTTATTAGTTGTTGATGATACTGATATGAATTTGACGGTTATAGAGGGATTACTCAGCAAGACAGAAATAAATTTAGATACTGCTTCAAGCGGTAAAGAGGCTTTAACACTCACTAAACGCACAAAATATGATTTAATTCTAATGGATCAAAGAATGCCGCAGATGGACGGGACTCAGACGTTAAATAATATTCGCTCGCAAGAAAACGGGCTTAATATAAATACTCCGGTTATATGCTTAACGGCCGATGCTGTATCAGGTGCAAGAAATAAATACATAGAAGAGGGCTTCACTGATTATCTTTCTAAACCTGTAGAGAGCGCGAGTCTTGAAGCAGCGTTAATTAAATATTTACCCAGTGAAAAAATTTTATTGCAGGAAAATGAAAGCGAGAATCAAGTCCAGCAAGAAAGAAATATATCAGAACTTGAAAAATTTTACTCGCTCAATGAGGGGCTTAATTATGACGAGGCTATAAAGAATTGTGCGAATGAAAATATTTTAGCGAAAACTTTAAGCCAGTTCTGGAACTCAATAAATAATAATCTGCGTGAGATCGAGCAATTTTTTAACGAGTCCGACATAAATAATTATACAATCAAGGTTCATGCGTTAAAGAGTTCGGCTCGCTTAATAGGTGCTGAAGAGTTATCAAGGCGGGCGGCTTATCTTGAAGATTGCGGAAATAACAGGAATCTTGACGAGATAACAGCAAAGACTCCGGAATTATTGAATCTCTATAAATCATACCGCGAAAAATTAGCACCTCTTTACGAGAATAACGACGCAGAATTAATCACGCCCGAAAATTTGCGGGAAGCATACGAGGCAATAAAGGAATTTGCGGCCAGTTTTGACAGTGACTCAATTGATGGAATTATTGCGGCTTTAAGAAATTATAAAATTCCCGATAATGAATCAGAAAGATTTAACAAGATTGCTTTATGTGCTGATTCGGCGGATTGGAACGGGCTTAATTCGGCACTACAAGACATTTAGACAGGGAGAAATTTTTTACATGAAAGCTAAAATTTTATATGTAACTGATCGGCCCTCAATGGGTGCAGACATGTTATTAAAGACTTTGAGCAATGATTACGAGATTTTGCGGGTTCGTTCGAGCGATGAAATTAATCACGTGCCTGAATTAATATTTGTGAATCTCTCAGGGCTTGAGAGTTCAGACAAGATAAAAGCATGTAAGAATTCAAAAATTTTTTTACTCGGCAATAAATCAGAAATTGACTCAAGCGATATAGATAACTGCGAAAAATTTATAAAGCCTTTCAACGCTAATGAAATACGGGATAAACTAGCAAATATTCAAGCTCAAAAAATTAACAGCATAAATAAAATTATATTACTCGTCGATGATGACTCAGTAATGCTGCGGACTTTACGGGACGGATTAAGCACAAGTTATAAAATTTTGCCCGCAAATTCAGGAGAAAACGCACTGAAAATTTTAGCACGAACTAAGCCCGATTTAATTTTGCTTGATTACGAGATGCCCGGCATGAATGGGACTGAAGTTTTTGACTCGCTGAAAAATAATAACGAGTCCGCAAATATTCCCGTTATGTTCTTGACGGCAAAAAGCGACTCTGGCAGCATTGAGAAAATTGACGCGCTCAAACCTGAAGGCCATATGTTAAAGACTCTCCCGTTAAGAGAAATTAAAGCAAGAATCCAGAAATTTTTTGACGCTCAATAATGCAATCACTGGCG
>JAFSWW010000126.1 GCA_017444345.1 Synergistaceae bacterium
AGAAGAGAGCATCCGAATTTCTACTCACAATTATATTTATTTAGCCTTTAATGTTTGATAATAACTAAGAAATTTTGACTTTCAGCATTATTAGGTCGTGAGTTTCGTGGGTTACGCTCCGCCTCCATCAGAATAACTCTCGACTTAAATTTTTAAGCGAGTTACAACAATAAATCAGGAAAAATAGGGCATTTCTCGGAAAATTAACGGGAGATGCTTTTAATTAGCTTGAAATATTAGAATAAGCAGGGGCAAGATATAAATAACTCGTATAAATACCCTGTCGCCTGCTAATAAATTTATTTAATGGCTATGACTGTGAAGAAGTTCGTGCTCTCTACCCTTTATTAACGTCTGATAAATAGATAGTGCCGTCGGGTTCTCGTTTGATTTCTTAATTTGAGTATTAACATCAGAATCATATAAACCGCGTTTACGGGCTTCTTTTGTCCTGAATCCTGCGTGAGTAGGCTGCCCGCCTCCCATGATACAGCCGCGCCGACATGCCATGACTTCAACAAAATGGAAAAATTTTTCTCCGCTCTTAATTGCCCGCAATAATTTATCAGCTTCAGCAAGTCCGCTTACAACAGCCGCTTTTATCTCATTGCCCTTGTAATGGAAAACAAATTCACGCAATGGGCCTGGACCTCTGACTCCGCTGTGTCTCAATTCTTCAATCGCTGAACGTTCCGGGCCCTCGCAAAGTGTACGGAGTGCAGCTTCCATAACTCCGCCTGAATTTCCGAATATTACGCCGCCTCCTGATCCCATTCCGAAAGGCATATCAGCAGCTTCACTTTCGAGTCTGTCGAATTGAATACCTGCACGCTTAATCATAGTTATTAATTCTTCAGTTGTGAGAACATAATCAATATTTTGTTTGCCGTCTCGTTTAAGATTTTCGCGTAAAATTTCGGCCTTCTTAGCTGTACACGGCATAATACCAACAGAAAGAATCTGTTTGCCCTCGTTTTTAGCGGGATCTGCAAAATATTCACGTGCCACTGAGCCCAGCATTTGAATCGGTGAATAACTTGTTGAAATATTAGGCACAAATTCCGGCCAGCGTTTTTCACAGAAACTAACCCACGCAGGACAGCACGACGTAAATAACGGGAATGGTCCGCCCTTCTCAAAAATTTCAAGAAATTCCTTGCTTTCTTCTAAAATTGTCATATCAGCTCCGAAAGTCGTATCATAAACCTCATCAAAGCCGAGTCTATGAAGAGCAGCCACGATTTTGCCCATGACGTTTTCGCCTCTTTCGCCTCCAAATGCCTGACTAACTGCAACTCTTACAGCCGGAGCTACCTGCGCAAAAACTTTCACATTTGGATCTGATAGGGCTTCCCAGACCGGGCGGATATTCGTATTAATGCTTATTGCTCCCGTCGGACATACTACACGGCATTGACCGCAATTTACGCAATCAGTCTTAGCAAGTGCCTTATCAAATGCCGGTGCTACTGTTGCATATGTGCCTCTTTTCGTGAAATCAATAGCATTAACTCCCTGTATACCCTCGCAGACTCTAACACAGTCGCCGCAAAGTATGCATTTATTTGGATTCCTGATTATTGAAGGCGAGCTGAAATCAATCGGGTGATCTCCTTTGTGAGCAGGATATGACACACTTGCAACTCCGAGCCTGTGAGCAAGTTTCTGCAAATCACAGTCTCCGCTCTTAACGCATGATGTACAATCACGATCATGAGAAGCAAGCAATAACTCTATAATCATTCGTCTATAACGCACAAGCCGCGGGGTATTTGTCTTAATATTCATGCCGTCGCGCGGACGTTCTGAACATGACGCAAAAACTCGGCCGCGATCGTCTTCAACATTACAAAGCCTGCAAGCTCCATAAATTGAGAGTTCAGAGTGATAGCACAGAGTCGGCAAATCGATTCCGGCTTTCCTTATGACTGATAAAATATTCGGTTCGTCAGTAAATTCGACTGGGTAGCCGTCAATTTTCATAATTCCCATTGTATGCACCTCCTAAGCAATATAGATAGCTTTGAACGGACAAGCAGAAATACAAGCACCGCACTTAATGCACTTAGATTGATCGATTTCGTACGGAGTTTTTGGCGCGCCGTGAATTGCTTGTACAGGGCAGCCCCTCGCACATTTTGAGCAGGCCTTGCATTTTGACTTATCGATAATATATTGCTTGAGTTTCTGACAGACATGAGCCGGACATTTTTTATTCTGGATATGCTCAAGATATTCATTTAAGAAATTATCAAGAGTGCTGACAACTGGTAAAGGCGCACTTTTTCCGAGACCGCATAAAGCCGTGTTAATAATCAAGTCTGATAGAGTGCGTAATTTCTCGATGTCCTGCATTTCGCCCTGACCTGCTACGATTCTCTCTAAAATCTCAAGCATTCTGAGAGTACCTTCACGGCATGGGACGCACTTCCCGCAAGATTCCCTGTGTGTGAATTCCATAAAGAATCTAGCCACTTCAACCATGCAAGTATCTTCGTCCATTACGACAAGACCGCCGGAGCCGACTATTACGCCCAATTTTTTAACGTTATCGAAATCAAGAGGTTCATCGAGCTGATTTTCAGTTAAGCAGCCTCCTGAAGGTCCGCCTATTTGTACAGCCTTAAATTTTTTATCGTTGCGAATCCCCCCGCCTATGTTAAAAATTATTTCGCGAGGTGTTATTCCGAATGGGACTTCAATCAAGCCTGTATTTTTCACGCTGCCAGTTAAAGCAAATGCCTTTGTGCCCGGGCTTTTCTCTGTGCCGAATCCCTTAAACCATTCTGCACCGTTATTAATTATCATGGGAACATTAGCAAAAGTTTCTACATTATTTAATACTGTAGGTTTCTCAAATAATCCCTGCTCAACTGTTCTAGGAGGCTTGACTCTGGGCATTCCGCGCTTCCCTTCGATTGAGGCCGTTAATGCGCTCCCTTCACCGCAGACAAAAGCACCTGCACCGCGATTTATATGCAGAATAAAATTAAATCCTGATCCTAAAATATTTTCACCGAGTAAGCCCGCTTCAGTCGCCTGTTCAATAGCCCGCTGCAATCTCTTGACCGCTAAAGGATATTCCGCACGAACATAAATATAACCTTCATGAGCTCCGACAGCATAAGCCGCTATAATCATGCCCTCGATCATTTTATGAGGGTCGCCCTCCATAATTGAACGATCCATAAAAGCACCTGGGTCGCCTTCATCGCCGTTACAGACAATATAGCGGACTTTTTCGGGTTGACTTGCAACTTGCTGCCATTTCCTGCCAGCCGGGAATCCTCCGCCGCCTCGTCCTCTCAAGTTTGAATCAAGAATTTTTTGTATAACTTCGTCTTGAGTCATGGTAAAAATAGATTTTGCAAGTGCTAAATATGCCCCGCTCGCTATTGCCTCTTCTATGTGTTCCGCGTCAATATGTCCGCAATTTTTGAGAACGACTCGAGTCTGACCTGCATAAAATGGGATTTCTTCCTGCGTTATATATTCTTTGCCGTCCATTTTATAAAGGAGTCTATTAATAATTTCGCCGTTCTTGATTGTTTTCTCAAAAATTTCGTCGCAGTCTTCGGGCTTAACTTTTGTGTATAGAATCCCCTGAGGCTCTATTCTCACAAGCGGGCCCATTTCGCAGAATCCATGACAACCGGTTCGGCGGACTCCCACGGGATGGCCGGCAGCTTCGGGGGCAAATTCTACAGAAATATTTTCGTCATTACCTGCAAGCTGATTAAAACGTTCCGCAATTTTCGCACTCCCTCCAGCCTGACACCCAGTACCAGCGCAAATTAATACACGGCACGGAGCATTTTTCACTTTCTCGCTGAAAAGTTCGTGAAATTTCTTTAACTCTTCAAAATTTTGGATTCTGTTCATGAGTTTGCGGCCTCCTCTTTCAATTCTTTTATTAGTGCTGTGGCCTTATCCGGAGTCATTGCCGGGTGAACTGTATCATTTACCATCATCGCCGGAGCAAGACCGCAAGCCCCTAAACATGAAACAGTCTCAACAGTAAATAACATATCATCAGTAGTGTGTTTCTTCTCAGAAAGCCCTAAATCCGAACGAAGACGCTCAAGCACCGGCACAGATTGTCTAACATGGCAGGCCGTACCGTCACAAACTCTGATAATATATTTGCCCTTTGCCTCAAATGAAAATCTTTCGTAGAAGCTCGCAACACTATAAGCCTTTGTCTCAGTTATTCCGATTTTCTCGGCAACATAAGAAAGCAGCTCAACAGGAATATAATTCCAAGTCTCCTGAATCTCGTGAATAATAGGAATTAATGAACGTTCCTGCGCCGGATATTTGCTTAAAATTTCGTCTGTCTTTGCGTAAAAAGAACTATCTAGCACAAAAATTACCCCCTTGTCAAAAAATTTATTAAGCTGCAAATTAATGAAAGCAAACAATTTTATAGTAAAATATTGCTCCTGCTTATGTAATTCAATTCGTAAATAAATTATATAGTAACATAAATTAATTTAAAATATTCGTCTATTCTATAAAGCAATATATTAAAATTTGAGATTTATTTTTTCATAGATCCAATCTTCAACATATTCCCAGAATAACCACAGGAAAAAGGCAATGCATATCATAATAACAAATAAAATATACGCTTCGGCAGCCAAACCGCTGGCAATTCCACTTCCAAGAAGAGATAATACTATCATTCCGGGAGCACGTCCAATTAAACAGACTAGAGACAGAGGCAATAATTTTAACTTTGTCAGCCCAGCCATAAAGCATACAGAGTCATCAGGAAGTGCAGGCAGCAAAAATATCATGAAAAATGTCATGTAACCGCCCTCGTAAATGACTCTGTCGAACTGTTTTATAATCGAATCTGATACTATTTTTCTGACAAGTTTATATCCTAAGATTCTCGCTCCGGCCATCGCTATAAAACTCCCAATTGATAGGCCAAGTGTCGTTAAAAGCCAGCCCTTCCAGAAACCGAAAATAAAGCCGCCTGCAAACGCTACAGCCTGCCCGGGAATGGGAGCAATTACTACTTGCAGAATTTGAAGCAAAATAAATATAATTTCAGCGTACGATCCTTTTTCCAGCAAGAAATTTTTTAACTCTAATGGATTTTTACTGTAATTAATAATGCTATTCTTCCATGATATAAGCACTTCATCGGGCAAAAAATATGGAATCAGTCCCAGAATTACAGCAATAATCAAAAATATTACTGAAGCAGGAAGCAAAATCATTATTAGCGAGTAAAATTTACGCTTCAAAAGCTGCCAAAATTCTTTATTAGTCATTTGCTAGATAGAAAATTATTTAACAGTCTTCTCACTGGCCGAATCTGCCATACGAGCAAATATATATTCTTGAGTCATATGCACAACAAAGCCATATGCAATTAATATCGTAAACATGATAAACTCACTCAAAATCAGGAAATCAGCAAATTGAGGATTATTCTTCATATAGAAAATATGTACGCAGGCAAATACAGTCCCGATCATAAATGATTTTGAACCGTATGCACGCAGCTCATTTCTACAAGTTTGACGATAATTTTGATCCAAGAGAGTTACTATATTAAAACTTGCAAATGATACGCCTAAACCGTCAAAGAATAAAAAATGAGGGTAAGCAAATACTCCCATGAAAGCTAAAATCAGAAGTATAATATAAACTATCTTGGCCCATAACACTTTATCGCCTCTATAATATTTAACAGTCCTGTCAATCATATAATAAAAATATACAACGCCTAGAATTGTTATAAAAAGCGGAAATGCCGGAAAATAAGAGCCATAAGGATTTAACCCGCTCCATATAGTCGTCCATGGATTAAAGATAAAACGCTGCGTAAAATATGCGATAAACATCAAAGCGAGCGTAAAACAAGTCGAATTCCTGTAAAAATGCTGGTCATATACACTCTTTCTATAAGAAATTTTCTCTTGAAAAAATGTATTAGAATTTCGCTTGTCGTCCATATGTTCGGACATAAATAAATCAAGAGCATTCTTTACATTACGATCCATATTTGTAGAACAGTAATTCAAGTAAGACGACGCAATAAAATCGTGAGCAATCTCATATTCCAAACTGCTCCCCTCTGTATTCTTTCGTATTAATTGCACCGTCTCAAGCTGTTGAATGATATTCATCATATCTTCATGGCCATTTTTCGTAAATAAATTCGGGAACAAGTAATTTTCTAAGTCTTCAGTTTTTAGTGAAAGTTGATTAATCCTCGCTTGACTCAATAAATATAATAATCTCGAAGCATGAAAATAATTACTGCACGATGCTAATTGATAATCAAAATATTGGCCTAATAATTCATTACTGTCCTTATCTATAAATTTATGCAGCTCTTCATTAGAGTACATTAATATTTTTTGATTGAATTCAGCCATGTGAAATATAATTTGCTGTTCGATCAAAGGCTCATTAATATGCTTGTTAAAGAGTAATGAACCATCTTCCCCGAATAAAATTCTGCATTTGCTCTCAAGTATAGAAGCGTTTGAGTTTTCGCCGTTAATCTGGAAATTCATTTCATTTTGATTGCGGCAATATAATAAAGTAGCTCCCATTTTTTCAAGAATAACACGATCAGCACCGATCCCATATGTGTCTAAATGAACTAATGCATTATTCTTGATAGTATAAGATTCCCATATGCTTGTTTTTGTCGGACGCAGGAGTGATAATGCCGGGGAATTCATGTCATTTTTTTTCTCAATTACGCTGAATAATTTTCTGAATATACCATGTGAGGCATGATCTGATCCTTCCTCAGCTGATAAAAGATTATTCATGTCAAATTTTTTCAGGAAATCAGCTAAATACTCTTCTCTAAGTGAAATAATAATACCGGTATTCTTTCTGCATAAATATCGCATAATTTCTTGTATTCTTGCTTGTTCAGGCTTAGATAAGAAGAAAAAACGTTCAAATTGGTCCAAGATAAAAACTGCCTTCCCGGTGGAAGTTATCGCGCTTATTCTCTGATCTATATTGCTTCCTAATAAAAATATCATACGCCCATAAAATTCATGATAATTTCCGGAAAAATCAAAAATTTCGTACTCATCTTTATAAGCCCGCTTAAAAAAGTTCAAAATAATTGATTTACCGCTTCCACTCGGGCCCGTAATGCAGAGTGCCTGTTTCATTGAAGTCTGAGGGAATATAGTTTCTTCTAAAATTTGATGCATGTACTTTATTTCTTCATCTCTTGAAAGAATATCATGCCCCTTGTCTATATTGCTGTCTTTAAGATCATATAATCCCAGAAATTCAAATTTATCTTTTCGCGAATATGGAATAATATTATTTTTCACTCTTCTACCTATAAGAGCAATGAACGGGACAAATATTAAACCGGCAGCCCAAATGAAAATTTGAGTCAAGCTCGCAAAATAATGAATTTGTACATCAAAAAATAACAATACCCATATAACAATAAATAATGCAATTACAAATTTATATAGAATTTGACTCAAGTCATAAATATTGTGATTCTGCTTCTTCATTGCGCTTATATAATTAGAAATATTCTGATTCATATTTTAGTCCTCCGGTTTATGCTTCATCATTATTAAATAGAATATCTTGACAACGCTTTAAACTTTCTCCCGCCTCTTGAATGCCGGTTTCATAAGCAATTCGATAATAACTCACAGCATTACGCAAATCGTGTAAAGATCTCTCGTAAAGATGTGCTAAAGATAAGGCAGCTTGTGGGATTGCGTCTTCACCGAAAGCTACTTTTTTGTAAAGTTTAATGGCTTTCTCGACATCCCGTAATTCCATAGCGTGGGCATAATTATAGATTGCCGGTGCATATCCAGCGTCTGCAGCTTGTTTATACAGGGCAACAGCTAATTTAGGATCAGTATTTGTCATAATGCCGTTCATTTTATAATAACCCAGCGCGTTTTGTGCAGGCGGATAATTCAAATCTGCTGCTGATTGATAGAGTTTAAGCGCACTTGCAAAATCTTTATCATTCTCGGCAAAATTTGCTAAACGATAAATAGCAGGAGCAAAATTCATTTTTACGGCCTGATTGTAACAGTTTAAAGCACGGTGATGCATTTCTTTCCTTGCTTCATCAGCACTCTTTTTGTTAATCGTCCCCTCTATTCCGTAATCATAGACAAGTGATAAATCTTTCTCACATTGCTCGTAAACATCTCCCAAATTATAGAGTGCTCCGGGATCTCCTGCCTGTGCTGATTTATTATAGAAATCAAAGGCTTTCTGCTGATTAATTAATAACGATTCTGAGCCGAATTCATAACGTAATCCCATGGCATTCATTGCTGATATATTGCCGTTATTAGCCTCTTCAAGTAATTGTTCGTCGCTGATAGTGCCGTCTAAAGGTTTACTGCGTATAAAATGTGAAACAAGTTTTTCAATTGACGCGTCGAAATATTCATTATTTGCGCTAATCCCGTTCATGTGTCTAAGCTCGTCTATATCAGCCGGTAAAATTTCAGGGAACTCGAAATTACGCATCATAATAGGAATTACGTTTTTATCCAGTTCTAAGGCACGAGCTATCTCTAATCTTACCCAGTCATTAGGATCAACACACCTGTCTAGGGCATGAGGAGGCAGCACAACTAATACATCAATACATTCGGCAATTTTCTCAAATAAAGCCTTATTAAAAGCACCTGAACGCAGCGACTCAACATCAAAGAATACTTTAAATCCGCGATCAGTAAGTTTATTTTCCAGCAAACGAGCTAAATCCTCACCACCATCCCGGCGGTAACTAATAAAAATTTGATATTTGCTTTGCATAATCACGTCCCCCTTTTTATAAAATTATTTATTGCCTGTGCATCGCGTATACCGTCATTATATAAATTTTGTAGTATACTTTTATTTTTTGTGAGCATAGTCATATTATAAATAGTCTTGGGTGCAATAATCAGGGCCCGCCCTTCATCGGCATATTTCATAGCTGTTCTTATCTTGGCCATATACAAAGAATTATGATGTCTTAGAAGTTTGGCAGCTTTCGGGAATTCCCGTTGAATAAAACATGAAAATATTTTCCATTTTAGGCGGTCATGATATAAAATATTAGGCTTTGTTAAGATAATAACTAAACGATCACACCCGTCATTTATTGCTTTCTCTACAGGAATGGGATCACTAATTCCACCGTCATAATACGGCTCATTATTAATAATATACGGACGATTTATAACCGGAAAACTGCAAGATGCCTTTATCACATTATAACAATCCTGCTGTAAATCTTTTTCCGTAAAATAAACAGTCTTCCCGGTCTTGGCCGAAGTTGTTACAATGCGCAGGGGGATACCTGATTTTATAATAGCTGGGTAGTTCAACGGCATTTCACCATCGGAATTACATAATTTACTGAAAATATAATCCATATCCAAATAAGAGCCTTTGTGTAGAAAATTTTTCAAGCTCATATATTCTTTTCGGAATGAATATTCACAAAAATAATGATAGTTATATTCACGTTGACCAGCCAAATAAGAAAGAAGATTAGCACTTCCCGCAGAAACACCTATACAATAATCAAATTTAATGCCTTGATCTAGACAATAATCTAATATTCCCGTCCCATATATTCCGCGAAGCCCCCCGCCTACATCAATTACACCTAACATAGCACGCTCCAAATAAATTATATTTATAAATCTAAAATTTTTTGATGAGAAAGCCTAGAATATAATATTATCACACATGCATTATTGTTTTAGCCATTATAAATTTTCATACTAAATTTTACAAGATATAAAGCAAAAATATTATTACATTTCACAGCTTGAAGCACACAGTTGATTATGAAATAATTTAATATAAATATAAACTTGAAGGGAATGATTTATTTATGAAACGTTTATTATTAGTAGTATTTCTTGTTTGCTTTCTTGCTGGGACTGCGGCTGCTGAAGATATGAACTCTGTGAGAAAAAATGCAGAGTCCGGAGATCCTGAAGCTCAATGCAAAATAGCTCGTGAGTTTGTCAATATTCGTTATAATTATGACTTTGACAAGATACCTAAGTGGCTTGACATTGACGAAAAAATAATAGCCGGCTGGCTCAAAAAACTCGCTGAAAATGGGAATCCTGAAGCGCAATATCTCCTCGCAAGAGCTTACATTGAAGAACTCACAGAAGATAATGACGACGATGACAAGAAAAAAATGTCTCTACTGCAAAAAGCTGCGGAACAGAATCACAATGAGGCACAATTTGAGCTAGGAACATATTATAAAGACGGCTACGGCGGCGATGGGAGAAAAGATCCTGAATTAGCTTTGAAGTGGCTGACAAAAGCGGCTGAAAACGGTAATAAAGACGCTCCATATTTTATAGGCCTGATGTATTATGAAGGCGGAGACGTGGCAAAAGATTACTCAAAGGCTGCTGAATGGCTCAAGAAATCTAATGATGACAGGGCAAAAAAATTACTTGACGAAATAAAGAAGTCAACGAGTAAGAAAAAATAACCCGGAAAATTTTATAATAATTATGCTAATATTGCATTAATAATAAAGCGAGATGAAAATTTTTTGAAATGTCATAATCACGAACACGAAATTATTATAAAGCACTCTGAATTTAAACGGGTCGAAAAAAAATTATCCGTTGACATTCCCACCGAATGGGGAGTCTTTACCGTTCATGCATATAGAAGTATCACGCAGGATGATGACTCACACACTCATTTAGCTTTGACAATGGGAGATATATTAACGCCTGAAAGTGTTTTAACTAGAATTCATAGTGAATGCTTCACGGGCGATGTATTAGGCTCTCTAAGGTGCGACTGCGGGCCTCAGTTACACAAAGCACTCTCAATGATTGCAGGCGAAAAACGCGGAGTATTATTATATATGCGTCAGGAAGGCCGAGGGATCGGGCTGTTAAATAAATTGCGTGCCTATAAATTGCAGGATGAAGGACTTGACACTGTTGATGCAAATGTCGCTTTAGGATTCCCCCCCGATATGCGCGAATATGGAACGGGAGCGCAGATTTTGCAGGATTTAGGCCTAAAGAAAATTAGACTCATGACAAATAACCCCGGCAAAATTTCAGGACTTGAGCAATACGGCATAGAAATTACAGAAAGAGTCCCGATTTTAATCGCCGCTAATGAATTTAACAAGAAATATTTACACACAAAAGAGTCTCGAATGGGACATATTTTTTCAGGAGGTCATTAATTTAGTATGAAGATCACAGAAGGAAAATTAATCGGCACAGGCTTAAATATTGCGATTGCCGCGTCTCGTTTTAATGAGCTGATTACTTCGCGTTTAATTGACGGGGCAAAAGATGCTTTAATGCGTCATGACGTATCAGGGAATTCTATAGAAATTTTCTGGGTTCCCGGAGCTTTTGAGCTGCCATTAATAGCGCAGGAACTCGCTTTAACCGGAAAATATGACGCTATTATTGCACTGGGAGCAGTTATCAGGGGAGATACTCCGCATTTTGACTATGTAGCAGCAGAAAGTTCTAAAGGTTTGGCAAGTGTCGGGCTTAATCACAGAGTCCCCGTTATATTCGGAGTTCTTACTTGTGATACACTTGATCAGGCTTTATTACGGGCTGGCAGCAAATCGGGCAATAAGGGCTCAGACTGTGCAGTGAATGCTATAGAGATGGCTAATTTGCTGAAAAATATTAGGCGTAATAATAATAATAATAATATAGAAGAAGGGAAAATTTATAATGCTTGATATTAAATATATTCTAGCAAACATGAAAGAGTACGGGGAATGCTTAAAGAATCGCAAACACGATTTTGATTTAAACATTCTCACAGGGCTTGACGAGAGACGGCGCAAAATTATCGGCGAGACTGAAGACTTGAAGGCAAAACGCAACGAGGGATCCCGCAAAATAGGCAGCGCAAAAAATAATCCTGATATTGACGTGAACGCGTTAAAAGCTGAAATTAAAGCAATGGGCGATAAAATAAAGTCTCTTGACTCAGAACTCGCAGAAATTGAGTCAGAATTACATAATTATTTAATGACTCTTCCGAATAAATTAAGCGCAACTACTCCGATCGGCAATGACGAGAATGATAACCCAGTTGTCAGGACGTGGGGAGAAATCAGAAAATTTGACTTTGAGCCAAAACCTCACTGGGATATAGCCGAGCCGCTTGGCATAATGGACTTTGAACGGGGAGTAATGCTCGCACAAAGTAGATTCACAGTTTTGCAGGGACTCGGTGCAAGAATGGAACGCGCGCTAATTAATTTCATGTTGGATTTACACACTAAGAAACACGGTTATTTGGAAGTTGAGCCGCCTTTCATGGTAAGATCCGCGATTCTTGAAGGAACGGGCCAGCTCCCTAAATTCGCCGAAGATTTATATAAATTACAGAATGATGATTTATGGCTGATTCCTACGGCTGAAGTTCCATTAACAAATTTAAATCGTGAAAGCATATTAGATGAGAAAGATTTGCCCTTGTATTATACTGCTTACACTCCATGTTTTAGACGTGAGGCAGGAAGCGCGGGGCGTGATGTCAGGGGCTTAATGAGGCAGCATCAATTTGACAAAGTGGAAATGGTGAAAATCTGCACACCTGAGACAAGTTATGACGAACTCGAAAAATTAACAAATAATGCCGGTGAAGTCTTAGAATTATTGAATTTGCCGTATAGAGTCGTAAATTTATGTTCGGGCGATATAGGCTTTGGCTCATGCAAGACATATGATTTAGAAGTCTGGCTGCCATCACAAAATAAATATAGAGAAATCAGCTCGTGTTCAAACTGTGAAGATTTTCAGGCTCGGCGGATGAATTTGCGTTATAGACCTTCAGACGGCGGCAAAATAAAATTTGCACATACTTTGAACGGATCGGGGATTGCTGTAGGACGTACTTTAATAGCAATAATCGAGAATTACCAAAACGAGGACGGGAGTATAAATATTCCTGATGCGCTCGTGCCTTACATGGATGGCCTTACTAGAATCACTTCCCGATAGTGTATTAATAATTTCGGGCTGTCTATCAGTTGCGATAATTTGCGTAGGAGTTCAATTTTACGTAAAGCGCGCTTTACCTCCCAAACAATATAATTATTTGCGGGATATTTTATTGTGCGGTTCGTGGCTGATTCTTGCGTCATGGTTCGGCTCGTTTGAAGCTCGAGTCGTAGTTTGCTGTGCTATGCTTGCGAATGTCGCCGGTATTGCTGAAGTAATTTATAACGATGCCCGGTGGCAATTATTATATCCATTAATAGGCGCGTTGTGTGCATATTTCGGGCCGGGCGTAAATTTTATAAGATTTCCGGACAATGAATATATTTATTTGACTCCTGCCTTCTCGTTTATAGCCGGGACAATATGGTTCAGCTTCTTCCCGTTTGTGTTCAGGTATTTAGACGAGATTTCGGGGCTGCTCGGTCATGTCTTGGCCGTCTCGTTCGTAATGATGTTAGCTGCTTGTCTCGTAACAGAGGGCGGAGCGTTTTTCATGTCATTTGCGGGGTTAATTTTGCTTGTTGCATTCTGGAGCCGATTCGGGAATATGTACAGACAGGCCGGGAAGTCTCTAGCTTCGATGTGGGGCGTAATAGTGGCCGGCACTGCAATAATAAGCAGCACAAAAGGTATAGTATTAAGCACGATTTTATTTTTATCGCTGGGATTATTTGCTATACCAGTTATAGAGATTGTTATAAATTTTGCTAAGGACTTATTAAGCGACACAGATGATAATAAACACGGAGTCGGCAAAATTTACAGCCGAATGCTTGACGGAGGGACAGAACACGGCGAGGCAGTGCAATATTTAGCGGGCTTGTGTGCTTTAACGAGTATTGCGGCAGTCTGGAATAAATGGCTGATTATATTAGTCGTTGCGATTATATTATTTATATTCAGACGTTCACGCAAAAAATTATCGGGTGATAAGCCTTCATTATGGGGGATCAGCTTTGATAATGTCTCAATGAATTATGCAGTGTCAAAGGCTCGCGGCTTGATTCATAATCCCCCGGACGAACGCGCAAATCTTGTTGTAACTCTAAACGCTATCGGAATGGAGACGACTATAGACGACCCTGAATTTTTCGAGATTGTGAAAGAGTCAGCTATGATTCTTGCTGATGGGTCGGGCTTGTGCTTAGGCATGAAAATTTTAGGGAGTCCCGTTCAAGAAAGAGTCGCCGGTATAGATTTTGCCGAACAGTTATGCAGAGCGGCGAGTTCAGAAAATTGGCCGGTTTATTTTATCGGAGCTGCGGGAGATACTGCGGAAATTTGCGCGCAAGTTTTACAACAAAGATTTCCGGGCTTAATAGTTGCGGGAACTCATGACGGATATTTTGACATAAATGATACTGCAATTCCTGATAGTATACGAGAAAGCGGGGCAAAAATTTTACTGGCAGCAATGGGCCAGCCTAGACAAGAAAAATGGGTATATCTTCACCGTGAAAGACTCGGGCCGTTGTTAGCAGTCGGAGTCGGCGGGGCGTTTGATGTTTTTTCGGGGCATTTGATTCGAGCTCCTAAATGGATTCAGAAAATAGGCTTTGAATGGCTTTATCGTCAATTACAGGAGCCCAGCAGATGGCGGAAAAATTTGCGTCTAGTAACGTTTATGCTAAGAGTCTTTGCTACAAAATTCGGGCTTTATCATCGCAGTAATAAATAAATTATCACGCCCATAAAAATTATACATGTACCGGACATTGCGGCTAAAATCTTGATTATTAACGAGCTTGGCCGCTTTGTTTTATTTTGTGAGTCAGAATTCATGAAATTAGCAAGTTCTTCATTAATGGCCTCTCTTATTTCGTGATTGAGTGCGATATTATTTTGTTCCTGAGACGAGTCAATTTCGCGCGATAATTCTTTTATTTCCTGACTGTGAGTCATTCCTTGTGATTTAATAACTCCTTCAAGCCCAGTAAATAAATTCGTGATAAATTTCTCGTTTATAATTTGCGAGTTATTATTATTGCTATTCTTGTCAGAAATATTATTATTATTTTTTTGCTGTGAAATTTGCGAATCTCGTGTATAAGTCTCGCTGAAACTCTGCAGTCCCTTCACTAGTTCGCTTAACATTTCCTGAATATTTGCAAGTTCACTCATTAAAATTTGCCCGGATTGATTATCTTTATTATTCTTGCTTTCTGACTCTTTATTCTCGTTATTGATTGCGGCATTCTTGATTATATTATCGAGTCCTGAGTTAATAGCCGTTAATTTGTCCGATAATTTTTCGATCTGGCGTTTAAGGCTCGTGAACTCTTCAAGCATTGATGCCATAGACTGAATTAACATACTTCGGCCGGATCTATTATCTTCTATGCTTGAGCGTATATTTTTCTCGATATGGGAGCGCAGATCTTGAGACATTCTATTAGTGCGTTCGAGTGCGCTTGCAAATTGTTCGGCGGGTACAGCGTTATTTAATGCCTTAGTCAGTGAAGGCAGCATTTGAGTCGCAAGTTCTGATACAAGTCTCGCAGTAGTCGGGTCAAGTTCGTCGGGCATAATTAAATTTTCAGCTCCATTAAATTTTTATAAATATAAACAGTATAACATGATTAATATAATATCATTAAGACTGCTATAATTATTTCCAGAGGTAGCCCCAGTGAGCAAGCAGGGACTCACCACTCCGAAAATGGGGATCCGCCCTGTGGAAAGTTGGTGAAAGCTATGTCTAAGCAACATAAAGACAAGAAGCGCGCCGGTAAAAACAAAAAGCAGCGACGTGATTTCCTTGCCGGGATACATCATGCTCTCGCTGCTCTTTATTATCTCGTGAAGCTTATCCTGACTCTGTTAGGTAAGTAGAACCGGATAAACTGGCGTTTTTTAATTCAGGGGAATAAAAGCTAACTCCCTTCGCTTCCCCTTTTATTGATTATATTCTATCACACACGCAAAAAATTTTTATTATTTATTAATGCTGATATAATTATTCCCAGAGGGAGCCCCGGATGCAGTGCAGGGCTCATCGTCCAACGGGGAGCCGCCCTGTAAAAGTGAGGTGAATGTAGTTGCGTAAAAGCAAAAAACGCACCAATAAACGAAAACAGCGGCGTTCAATCCTTGCCTGGATTAGAGACTTGGCCGCTGTCATTTATTGGGTGGTGAGGCTTGTCCTACTTATGTGGGATAGGTTTGTCCGATAAGGACTTCACTCACTAATTTTCTTCAGGGGAATAAAAGCTAACTCCCTTCGCTTCCCCCTTTATTAATTATATTCTATCACATATGCAGAAAAATTTTATTCATTCATTAAGACTGATATAATTATTTCCAGAGGGAGCCCCAGTGAGCAAGCAGGGAACTCTACACCGAATGGGGATCCGCCCTGCACTAAGGCGGTGAATGCGAATGTCTTCACGTAAAGGCAAGAAACACACCAGCAAGAAGCAGCGACGTGATTTCCTTCCCGGGATACATCACCTCATCGCTGCTCTCTATTATTTAGCGAAACTTGTCTGCTTTATATGGGATAAGTGCTCCAAGTAGCTGGGTGCTTTAATTTAAAGTTTTCAGGGGAATAAAAGCTAACTCCCTTCGCTTCCCCCTTTTTTCTTATCATAATTCTATCACATAAAAATTTTTTGAGATTTATATTTATCATGACAGCAAAATTTTTTTATTAAGACTCGTACAAAATTTTTTATCCCGTGTATATATTTATCGCGTTGATATTTTTTCATGATAGAAATTTTTTTGTGATTATAAACTCAACCCGCTGAAAGTTTTATGATATAATTCTGTATTAGTAAATGTATTAGTAAAATTTATATTTTAGCTGTGAAAGGGTGAAAGTTTTTTATGAGTTCAATTATACGCAAACGAATCAATAATACAATTTATATATACGAAGTCAAGTCATACCGCGATAAAGATAAACGAGTCCGCACTAAATGGAAAATTTTAGGCAAAGAAGACTCCGACGGGATATTAATTGCCTCAAAGAAAAGAAAGAAATTACCCGCTCAAATTATACGCGTCAAGAAAGTTTCTAATATAATCAAGATAAAAATTTTAAAGCATTCTCATTCACAATCACAAACAGGAACAGAGGCAAATATTAATCATGAATATTCTAATAACGGGACAAAACAGTTACACGGGGACGAACTTAGCAAATCACTTATTAGCACATGGACACAAAGTAAAATTTTTGAGTCTTCACGGTCAGGACTGGGAGAATGAAAATTTTTCAGGGTTTGACTCAATCTTTCACGCGGCGGGGATTGCACACGATGACGCAAAAAAAGTTAATGACTCCTCAAAAGATTTATATTTTGCTATAAATTCAAATCTCGCATATAACACAGCACTCAAGGCCAAGCGCGAGGGAGTCAAGCAATTTATTTATATGAGTTCGTCAATAATTTACGGTGAGTCAGCTCCTATAGGCCGCGAAAAATTTATAACCCGCAAGACACAGCCAAGCCCGGCAAGCTATTACGGTGAAAGCAAACTCAAAGCCGAGAATCTATTAACGCCCCTGAATGACGAAAATTTTAAAATTTGTATATTGCGATGTCCTATGATTTACGGCAAATTCTGCAAAGGAAATTATCCCCTGTTAGCTAAACTTGCTCAAAAATTGCCGGCCTTCCCTAAAATTAATAATACACGTTCAATGCTTTATATAAAAAATTTTGCCGAGTTCGTGCGCCTGATAATCACTAATCAAGAACGCGGATTTTTTTGGCCTCAAAACAGCGAGTACTCGAATACTTCAGAACTTGTGAAATTAATAGCGAATTCTCACAACAAAAAAATTTTATTGCTGCCAGGCTTTGAATGGATCTTAAAAATTTTAGCGCGTAAAATCAAACTCGTTAATAAGGCGTTCGGCTCGCTTGCTTACTCTCAAGATTTAAGCATTTACAGGAATAATTACAGGCTTTACACTCTAGCACAAAGCATAAACGAGACAGAATTATAATTTATTTATTGCACCTGTTCCGCCCTCGATTACTCCTTTATGCTTAAATACGTTCGTGAAAGTCTTGATTATGCATAATAAATCAAACATGAATGACTCGCGCTTGACATATTCGCCGTCAAATTTTGCTTTTACTGGAATCTCTAACTCATCGCGCCCGTTAATTTGTGCCCAGCCTGTTAAGCCCGGTCTAATATTATTAGCTCCGTATTTATCGCGTTCTGAAATTAAATCGTCTTGATTCCATAATGCAGGACGAGGCCCGACTATTGACATATCACCCTTAAGAATATTTATAATCTGAGGCAGCTCATCAATTGAGTATTTACGCATCCACCGGCCGCAATGCAATATATATTTTTCGGGATCTTCGAGCAAGTGAGTCGGCACATCATGAGGAGTATTTAATTTCATAGATCTGAATTTGTACATGTTAAAAAATTTCTTGCCCCGCCCGACCCTTTTTTGTGCAAATAACGCAGGCCCGGAGTCCTCATGTTTAATTATCAGCGCAAAAATTATCATGGGAACAGCAAGAATAACTAACGCACCAAGACTCGCGGCAATATCAATTAAACGCTTGAAAATTTTTCTATACATTTATTGCGATATAATTTTCTTGAAATATTCAATCGTGGGAATTAAGCCGTCTTCTAATTTTATTGTCGGTGCCCAGTTTAATTCTTTCTTTGCTAGTTCGATAACGGGCTTTCTTTGCGTAGGGTCATCTTGAGGCAGCGGCATATGTACAATTTTTGATTTTGAGCCGGTCAGCTTTAAAACTAGTTCGGCCAATTCTAACATTGTGAATTCTCCGGGGTTACCTAAATTTACAGGCCCTGTGAAATCGTCTTTACTGTTCATCATCTTAATAATTCCGTCAACTAAATCACTCACATAACAGAAGCTCCGAGTCTGATTCCCATCGCCGTAAATTGTAATATTCTCGCCTTTCAACGCCTGAACTATAAAATTACTTACAACTCGGCCGTCATCAGGTCTCATTCTCGGCCCATAAGTGTTAAAGATTCTCACGATTTTAATATCGACTTTGTGCTGCCTGTGATAGTCAAAAAAAAGTGTCTCGGCTATTCTCTTCCCCTCGTCATAGCACGAACGAATCCCGATTGTATTTACACAGCCCCTATAGCTTTCAGGCTGGGGGTGGACTTCAGGATCTCCGTAAACTTCAGAAGTTGACGCCTGCAATATTCTAGCGCGGCATCTCTTAGCAAGTCCGAGAGTGTTTAATGCTCCCATAAAATTAGCTTTGCTTGTCTTAATCGGGTCATATTGATAGTGAATCGGCGAGGCAGGGCAGGCAAGATTATAAATTTGATCGCATTCAACGTAAATATTTTCTATTATGTCATGACGTATGAACTCAAAATAATCATTCTGCATTAAGTGCCTGATATTATTTTTCTGACCTGTGAATAAATTATCAACGCAAATTACATCGTTGCCCTGTTCCAGCAATTTTTCGCACAAGTGTGAGCCTATAAATCCCGCTCCGCCTGTTACAAGAACTCTTTTAGACAATTTTATATATACTCCCTTAAAAATTTATTTATTCGCTCATGATTATAGCATTAAACGTGTTGACATTTTTATTTTTGCTGATAAAATTTTCAAGTGCTTTGCGATAAGTACACACACAAAATAAATTCTTGGGGAATGGTGCAACGGCAGCACGCGTGACTCTGGATCATGTAATCGGGGTTCGAATCCCTGTTCCCCAGCTAAAAAATTTTTCATGAGATGACGGAAGAAATTACGCCCTGTTTAGATAATGCGAGAGTCTAGGCAGGGAATTTTTTTTTGCGCGAGTAATTATTTAACTGGAGGACTCTATAATGCTAGTATTTATATTTATTTATGCTGTATTATTAATCTTAATCGGGGCATTTATCGGACGTAAAGCGAGATCGGCATCAGATTTCTTTGTTGCCGGGCGTAAATTGAACTCGGGAATGTTATTCACAACTTTAATTGCTGCGAACTTAGGCGCGGGCTCAACTGTCGGAGTTACTGCACTTGCTTATAAATATGGCCTCAGTGCATGGTGGTGGATAGGAAGCGCGGGGCTTGGCTCGTTAATTCTTGCGTTCATAGTCGGGCCTAAAATTTGGCGGATTGCTAGGCAGGAAAATTTTTATACTTTGAGCGATTATCTTGATAGGCGTTACAGTAAAATTTTTTCGGGGATTATAGCATTAATGATGTCAATCGGGACTCTTGCTTTATTTGCTGGCCAGTTGCTGGGCGTGGCATGGATTCTTGAAGTAGTAGCTAATATTCCCAAGAGTCACGGCGTAATAATCGGTGCAGTAGTTACTACAATATATTTTGCTGCGGGGGGCTTGCTTTCAAGTGCATTTGTGAATATTATAGAAGTCGCAGTGATTTTAACGGGATTTATTATTGCGCTGCCATTTGTGATAAATTTTTCGGGAGGACTCGCTGGGATTCAGTCAAAAATTTCTGACTCGTCATATTTTGATTTCACCGGAATGGGAAGCACGGCTATTATAGGCTATATAGTAATGTTAGTGCCTTCTTTCTTTATTTCTCCCGGACTAATAGGAAAAATTTTCGCGGCTCGTGATGAGAGAGCTATCAAGATCGGGACTTCTTTAAATGGGCTTGTACAATTAATTTTTGCTGTGATTCCTGTTTTGATCGGGATGGCTGCATTTGCTGAATTTCCGGATTTAGCACGGGCTGATTTGGCGTTACCTGCTGCAATGAAAAATATGATGCCGTTTTTAGCTGGGTGTGTTGCATTGGCTGCTATTTTTGCCGCTGAAGTAAGCACGGCCGACACAGTTTTATACATGTTAGCAGGCTCAATAACTAATGATTTATATAAGCGATTCATTAATCCCGATATTTCCGACAAGAAATTATTATATTATTCGCGCGTTGTGAGTATATTATGCGGGGTCTTAGGCGTGATTTTAGCGTTAAAACTTGAGAGCATAATTTCAGCACTCACTATATTTTATTCACTAATGAGCGTATCACTATCAGCACCGTTATTATTTGGCTTATTCACGAAACGAGCTAACAATTTCGGGGCAGTTCTCTCGGCTTTGTCGGGTGTAATATTGACTCTTTACTTGACATTTTTTACAGAGAGTCACGCGATTAATTTCGGGTTTGCAGTATTGAACGCGTCAACCTGCGGAATAATTTTATCGTTTATAGTGATGTCAATTATTACTATATTTGCTAGGAAAAATTAATCTTTAGGACTCTTGCGCCTGCTCACCGGTAAAATATCAAATGACTCTTCTTTCCATAGCGTATAAAATCCGTATTCGTCAATTTCGTCTGAAGCTCCGAGAAAGTCAAGAGTCGCCCGGCCTATTCTCTGAAATTTTGCGATTTGCGCTTTACTTAATCCCGTGAAGTCCAATTTATTAATCGTGTCTTCGTGAGTCCCCGTGTAAATAATCTCGGTCTTATTCTGTCCCGGTGCTAAGACATAAAGGGGAGCTGCTGAGAGTTTAACAAGTCTAGTTTTGCCGTTATCTTTCTCAAATTCAGCCGCTAAAATATAAGTCCTTTCACGCGGGAGAGTTCTCTGAAATGATACGAAATTTCCGAGCGACCATGCTACGGCTTTTACTGGATATTTATTTGAGATTCTGACTTCTACAGGCTGCAAAACATGCGGATGAGTCCCGACTATCAGAGTCGCCCCGTTATTTAGAGTCGTATTAGCGTCGTTCTTCTGGTAAATGCTGGGCTGATAGTGATATTCATATCCCCAGTGATAGCAGGCTATTATTATATCCGGACTCAAACTTTTAGCGCGCTTAAGACCTGACAAAATATTTTCTTGACTCAAAGTATTTAAATGCACGTCATTAGATTTCGGCCATAAGTTACTCCCGTATGAATAATTTATGAAAGCCGCTTTTATGCCGTTATTGTCGAGAATTACAGCGTCATTTGACGGGATTTTATCGAGTCCCAGCCCCGTCCAGTTTATATCTTGAGAGTCTAAAATTTCAGTAGTTCGTCTTGCTCCGGCCGCGCCGCGGTCAAAAATGTGATTATTTGCCAGAGTCAATAAGTCGATTTCAAGATAATTTTTCAGAGTGTCAGCAAGTGAATCAGGCGTGTTAAATAATGGATAACCGGAATAATTTAATTTTTTTTTCTTCCCTGAAAAAGTAGTCTCAAGATTGCCCACTAAGAAAGAATTTATTAATAACGGCCTGACTCTCCGGAATTGAGGCGAAAAATCATAAGTCCCAGCAAGTGATTTATTTTGTCCCTTGTAGCGTGCTGCATCGAGCTGCTGTTTATGTGCCATTATATCGCCTATAAATAAGAATCTCGCTCGAATACTTGACTCGGCGCATGAGGCAGTCAATATTATTATTATCATGAAAATATACGCAAAAAATTTCTGTCTCATTAATTATCGCTCCCAGCAAAAAATTTATTTAATACGTCATACTCAACGCATGAGGCAGTCAAGATTATTATAAAAATTTTCTGTCTCATTATATAGATAGTTCCCAGCAAAAAAATTTATTTAATACGTCATATTTAACACATGAGGCAGTCAATAATTATAAAAAATTTCTGTCTCATGAAATATATTTATTATCTAAGCAAAAAAATTTATTTAAAGCAAGTTATATGATAGCATAAGAATAATTAATAACGAGCGGGAATGAGTACGAAAAGCAAATATTAAACAGGAAGCAGGAAAATTTTTAGTTACAGCATGAATAAGCACGCATTACAAATTTTTATCAGGAATGACTCGCAAAATATCATGCCTTATTTATGACAGCATTATATAAAATTTTATCGTGAATGAGTCTCGCTATATCGCGCAAAAATATTTATTTTATGACTAACTCGCAAAATATCGCGTCTCACTGTGATAGCATTATATATAAAGGAGTTGAAAATTTTTATCATGAATGACACTGACGAGCTGGAGAGTTACAAGAAAGCTCAAGACGAGAAATATAATTACTGGTGGACTATAGAATTTAGCATACCGGTATCACGGCACAATATAGAAATTAACGAGGAAAAATTAAGCACGATTTCAGCACTTACTGAGTCAATAGGCTCATTTTTCTTTCACGAACATGATAAGACACGGGGGAGGTGTTTATTTATGAGGGCAGATTATGAAGGTTCACGGGGGATCGATGACGTATTATATCAAGTTAATAATTTACTGAATGAGCCGGAATTTAAGGACGTTGATTTATCGCGGTGTTACAAGACCAGTAATCAGCCGTGGGAAAGACAGCATTTTGACGCATTCCCGCCGCTAAATGTCGGGAAGAGTCTTGTCGTTATGGCACCTTGGCACGCTAAAGAAGAAATACAGCCGGGCAGAATTCCCATTTATATATTTCCTGCGAGCGCGTTCGGCACGGGTTATCATGAAAGCACAAGAATAGCACTCTCATTACTTGAAGAAATTGTTAAGACCGGTGATGTAATTCTTGATATAGGCACGGGGACGGGAATATTATTTATTGCTGCGTTAAAGCTCGGAGCAGATAAGGCCATAGCGCGCGACATTGACCCGACAACTATAGACGAGGCCAAGCGAAATATGAATCTAAACGGGATTAATCCAAAAGTTTGTAATTTATCAGTTGCTAATTTGCTAAAGGGCTTCACAGGTCAAGTGAATATTTTGACGGCTAATATTTTATTAAATCCGAATTTGGCAATGTTACCGGACGTTAAGAAAGTTTTAAAGCCTAAGGGAGTCGCTATTTTTTCCGGAATGACAAACGTAGAGAGCTATACTTTTACTTCTGTGTTGAATTCGTCGGGAATGAAGATCGAGAGAGAATTAAGATTCGGGGACTGGTGGGGATGCAGAGCGGTCAAGAGCTGGGGCTAATATATATACACGTTTTCGGGTGCAGGTCGAGTCTCTGTGAGGGCGAATTTATTGCGGGCTCGCTTAAGTCAATGGGAGCAGAAATCACCGAAAATTTAAGCGAAAATATTAACGCTGCTGTAATAGTAACATGTTCAGTAACTGGAGAAGCTGATAAAAAATGTAGGCAATTGGTCAGGCGTGCTAGAAAATTTTTAGCTCCTGATAAGATTTTGGCTGTCTGCGGCTGCTGGAGTCAGAGTCTTGACTCGTCAACTGCTGAATCACTGGGAATAAATATTCTTGCCGGCTCAAAGAGTAAAAATATTTTGCCCGGTATTATTGCGCAGAAAATAAAATCTCAAGATTCAAGTTTTCAGGATTTGCGCGTAAAAAATATATTTGATATAACTCAATGGGAAGAACTTGCAATTAATTCACCCCTCATGCATTCACGGGCATTTATGAAGATTCAAGATGGCTGCGATCACTTTTGCAGTTATTGCATAATTCCATATTTGCGGGGGCGGCCTGTGAGTCGTCCGGTTTATAGCATTCTTGAAGAGATTAGACGCTTAATTGACAGCGGCACACGAGAAATAATTTTTACTGGGATTCATTTAGGGCTATACGGGCGGGATATAAATTTTTCGCTTGCTGAATTAATCAACGAGTCGGCCAAAATTCCCGGACTTGCTAGAATCAGACTCGGATCTCTTGAACCCTTTGCGCTTGATAATAATTTGCTTGATAGTCTATCAGACTGTGAAATATTCTGCCCTCATCTGCATTTGCCTTTACAGAGCGGCGATGACGAAATTTTATCACTCATGAGAAGGGGCTATACATCACGGGATTTCTTGAATATTTGTGATAATGCACGCAAAAAACTCGGTGAAAATCTGCACATTTCGAGCGATATATTAATCGGCTTCCCGTCTGAAAGCGATAACGCATTTAATAACACGTTAAGAATCATGCAAGAGTCAAAACTCGGTCGGGTTCACATATTCCCGTATTCAGTCAGAAAGGGGACTCCGGCGGCAAATATGAGTAATCAAGTCTCACATAATATAAAAATTTTGCGGGTCTCTCAAGCGTTAAAACTTGGCCGGGAACTGTATAATAATTATATAAAAAATTTTATCGGCCAAGACGTGAAAATCTTAATCGAACGCGAAAATTACGGCCATACACAACACTATATCGAGGCAGAATGTGAAGGAGTAAATAAATTTTGCCGCAATGAGATTATCACAGCAAGAGTAACAGGCGAATTTAACGGCAAATTGCAATGTATATAAATCATCACTATTCTACTCTGCTACGAAGTAGCA